>JAYRQZ010000129.1:0-2617 GCA_041910355.1 Candidatus Woesebacteria bacterium
AAAGTATTTTTATCCACTACTCCTGACTCCAAACCAGCAGTTGCCATTACAATTTTAAAGACGCTTCCCGGATGATATTTAACCGTAATTACCCGATTTAAAAGTGGTAAATTTTCTTTATCTTCTAAATAACTTTTTATTTTTTGATTATCCCGATCAAATGAAAAAGCGTTGGCGTCTACTGCCGGCGATGACACCAAACTAATTATTTTACCTGTCTTTGGCTCGCTAATTATTACCGTTGCCTTTTTCCCGTCTAATAGTTTATAAATTTTGTCCTGCCAATATGCGTCCAAACTCAAATTAATATTTTCGCCCGTTTCCGGTTCCTGCCGACCCAATTCTCTGACATATTTTCCCTTAGCATCAACTTCAGTTAATCTCATCCCGTCTATTCCTCTAAGCTGACAATCAAAAAATTCTTCAACTCCACTTCGGCCAATGGTTTGACCATTGTAAGTTTTTTTGCCGCAAATATTTTTTCTACTTTCATCCTGATTTAATTCTCCAATATAACCGGTTATCAACCCCATACTTTCGCCATATTGATATTGGCGTTTTAATTCATAGTCACTACTTTTACCTTCTAACTTACTACCCCGATAATCACCTTGTCCTTCGTAAACTTTATTATCCCCATCAAGGCGGTAATATTGATAAACGCTTTTCGCCAACACCCTGCCCTTTCGATCCAATATCTGACCTCTACCAGCCAAAATCTGATTCTGTTCAACTTTGTTTTCTCTGGCCAAACTTTCGTAATAACCATGTCTGACCACCGATAATCTCAAAACTCCCACAATTAACATTCCAAAACTAAATATTAACAGCCAACTTATCAGCCAATATCGGCCTCGAAAATTAGAATCCATATTCATTTGCCCAATCCTGAAATTATCCTAATATTTTCAAATAATTGGGAATTTTCTATCAACTCACCACATCCCTTAATAACACACAATCCCGGTTCACCGGCTACTCTAGTATTAATTTTAGTTTCTTTTTCTACCAACCGGTCAAAACCTCTAAGTAACGATCCGTTACCCACCAACACTATTCCACGTTTTAATACATCTTCCATCAATTCAGGTGGTGTCTCGTCCAATTCCTCCTTAATCAGTTTAATTATCATTTGAGCTTCAAGCAATATAGCTTCCCTGATTTCCGTCTCACTTATTTTTATTGTTTTTGGTAAACCAGTTTCCAAATCCCGTCCTTTTAGTATTGAACTTTTTTCCTGGGCTTTTTCCCATAAGTTTCCCAATTCAATTTTGGCCTTTTCAGCAGTATTTTGACCAATAAGTAAACCATATTTCATCTTGACATAATTTATTATTGCCATATCAAAATCACTACCGGCAGTTTTTATTCCTTTGCCAACCACTACTCCTCCCATTGAAATTACTCCAACTTCTGTTTTGCCACCTCCTATATCCACCACCATTAAACCAGCCGATTTTTCCGTTGGCAAACCCAAGCCTACTGCTGCCAAAACCACTCCCTCAATTAAAATTACTTCCCTGGCACCCGAATTTAAGAAAACCGATTTAACTGCTCTTTTTTGAACATCCGATACATAACCGGGAACCGATATAATCACTCGGGGTTTAAAAATTTTCGGATAACGGCTAGGTATTTCATAGACTAATTTCAAATAATAAGCCACTAAGCTTTCAACCGCCTCCAAATCAGAAATTATTCCGTTTTTAATTGGTGTAACAACTTCAATTTGTTTTGGTTCTCGATTTAACATTTCTTTTGCTTTCAGACCATAAGCTACTATCATACTGGCTTTCCACCTCGGTGCACTTAAACCGGTCCATCTCTTTTTTTTCAACCGTGCAATAAAAGTCGGCTCATCCACCACCACTCCTCTTTCCCGAAGGTAAATTAAAGTATTGCTGGTTCCCATATCCACCCCAATATCCCAATAAAAATTTGATAATAATCCATCAAATTTTGCCTTAATATTTTTAATCCCCATCACACTTGAGTATAACAAGACGACAACAAGCTATCCTGTGTTATATTAAATCACCAACTCAGTCTTAAATAAAACAATGTCCAAAAATATTGTCAAATTTCTTTATTTTATACTCTTTTTTTTCACCCCACTCATCTTTTCATCTCAAAACTCCGAATTGTTTGAACTTCCCAAAATGTATTTTGTTTATTCAATTACCCTGCTTATTCTCATCTTTCACTTTTATAATTATTTCAGGGGTTTTGCCCCACTATTTAATCGTTCATTTCTCGATTTACCGCTTTTACTTTTTCTTGGTAGTCAAATCATCTCTACTATTTTTTCCATTGATCTTCACACCTCTGTTTTTGGTTATTATTCCCGCCTTAATGGCGGTCTAATATCACTTATCTGTTATGCACTTCTGTATTGGATCTTGGTTGTCTATATCGATAATAAACATAAAGACAATATTATTAATATAAGCCTAATGTCAGGTTTTCTGGTAGCTGTTTATGGTGTCGCCCAACACTTCGGCATCGACAAACACATCTGGGTTCAGGATGTCCAATCCAGGGTTTTTTCTACTTTAGGTCAACCAAACTGGTTGGCGGCTTATCTCTGTATTTTGATTCCCTTTGCCATCGATAAAAT
>JAYRQZ010000130.1:0-3299 GCA_041910355.1 Candidatus Woesebacteria bacterium
GTTGATGCCCTAAAGATAATTGCTTTAAATGTTGCTAAAACAGCGAGTGAACAGAAAATAGGTTTGATAGTGATCACCCATTACAGTCGGATATTAAAATATATCAAACCAGATAGGGTGGTGATATTAGACAAAGGTTTAATAGTACAAAAAGGATCAAAGGAATTGATTGATCAAATAGAAACAAAGGGGTATTCAAATGGCTAAATTTGTTGCATCCAAATATAAATATGGTTTTTCGATGCCGGAAAATTATGTATATAAGGCCAAAAAGGGTCTAAGTGAGGAAGTAGTAAAGACAATATCTCAAATGAAAGATGAACCATTGTGGATGACAGAATATAGATTAAAAGCTTTTGGTATTTTTAAAACAAAAGCAATGCCCAATTGGGGTGCCGATTTGTCAGGAATATATTTTGATGATATTTATTATTATCTTAAACCAACACAAAAAACTGAAAAAAGTTGGGAAGATGTGCCTAAAGAAATTAAAACCACCTACGATAAGTTGGGTATACCGGAGGCGGAAAAACAGTACCTTGGAGGAGTAAAAGCCCAGTATGAGTCGGAAGTAGTTTACGGAAGTTTAATGAAAAAATTATCAAAAAAAGGGGTGGTTTTTTGCGGAATGGACGAAGCGTTGAAAAAATATCCGGAAAAAGTTCACCAATATTTTGGGAAAATTGTGCCGTCGGGTGATAACAAGTTTGCGGCATTAAATAGTGCAGTTTGGTCGGGTGGATCATTTATTTATGTTCCAAAGGGAGTTAAGGTTGATTTGCCGCTTCAAGCATATTTTCGGATAAATTCGGCCAATATGGGGCAGTTTGAAAGAACGATGATAATTGTTGATGAGGGAGCTTATGTTCATTATGTTGAAGGATGCACTGCGCCAATATATTCAACTGATAGTTTGCATGCGGCGGTAGTAGAAATTTTTGTCAAAAAAGGAGCCAGATGTAGATACACAACCATCCAAAATTGGTCAACCAACGTTTACAATCTGGTAACCAAACGGGCTTGGGTAGAAGAAGATGGAATAATGGAATGGGTAGATGGAAACCTGGGAAGTAAGATAACAATGAAATATCCGGCAGTAATTTTAGCCGGAAAAAGGGCATCCGGAGAAATATTATCAATAGCGGTGGCGAACAAAGGACAAATAATTGATGCCGGTGGCAAATGTATTCATTTGGCCAAAGAAACCAGTAGCCGGATTATTTCTAAATCAATTAGTCTAAATGGTGGCAGGGCTAGTTATCGGGGATTAATTCAGATAAATCAGGGGGCAATTGATTCCAGAAGCAAGGTGGTGTGTGATGCTTTAATTTTAGATCCGGAATCAAGAAGTGATACTTATCCAGTAAACAAAATTAATGAATCAAAATCAACCTTAGAACACGAAGCAACGGTTAGTAAAATCGGAGAAGAACAATTGTTTTATTTGATGAGCCGGGGATTTGAAGCCCACGAGGCTGAAGCGATGATAGTTAATGGTTTTATTGAACCGATTGTTAAAGAATTACCGATGGAATACAGTGTTGAATTAAACAGATTAATAAATTTACAAATGGAAGGAAGCGTGGGGTAGGGGTGCAATTATGATTTATGAAGTATGATTTATGAATAAAATTATTAATTTAAATTATAAGGGAAGAAATATAAGCAAGGCTTTGATGGTGAAGTCGGGTGAGGAAATAAATTTATCGACTGTATCGGTGTATGACAAACCGAATCAAATAGGCAGGGTGTCAATTAAAGCAGTGGTTATGGATAATGGTTATTTAAAATTAATGGGGACGATTAAAATTAATAAAGGTGCTCTAAGAGCTGATGGTTTTTTGAGTCAAAAAATATTACTGGTGGGGGAAAAAGCCAGGGCGCAAGCTTTACCGGAATTGGAAATTGAGTGTGATGATGTCAAGGCATCACATGCTGCCAGTATCGGTCAAATTGATCAAGAACAATTGTTTTATTTAATGAACCGGGGATTTAATAGAGATGAAGCAGTAAAATTAATAATTAAAGCATTTATTGATTCATAAACTTCAACATATTTTTTGCTCCGATGAATGTGGATTGCCCGCGTTCAGTGTCGTCAAAAAACACGTTTTCGGTTTATATTAAAAAGATGAATAATTATAAAAAATATTTTCCAATTTTTAAAAAGAATCCAAGCCTGGTGTATTTGGATAGTGCAGCAACAACCTTAAAACCACAAACGATATTAGATAAAATGATGGAATATTATACCGAATATTCGGCCAATATTCACCGTGGGCTATATCCGATTTCTGACCGGGCAACTGAAGAATATGAAAAAACCAGAAAGTTTGTAGCTGATTTTATCGGAGCAGAATATGAAAACGAAATTATTTTTACCTCCGGAACAACTGCCGGAATAAATATAGTAGCTAGGGGTTGGGGAGAAGCAAATTTATCTTCGGGTGACGAAATAGTGATAACAGAAATGGAACATCATTCGAATTTGGTACCCTGGCAAGAATTAGCTAAGCGCAAGAATTTAATACTAAAATTCTTGGAAGTATCAAGTAGTACGTATCAAGTATCAAGTATAGAACAACAGTTAACTTCAAGAACCAAGTTGTTGGCGATAACTCAAGTAAGTAATGTTTTGGGAACAGTAAACCCGATAAAAGAAATTGTGAGAAAGGTCAGAGAAATTAATCCGGATATAGTAATATTAGTTGATGGTGCTCAAGCGGTAGCCCATTTATTGGTAAATGTAAAAGAATTGGAGGTTGATTTTTATGCATTTTCCGGTCATAAAATGTATGGTCCAACCGGAGTAGGAGTATTGTATGCCAAAGCTAAAAGACAACTGGAAATGAAACCGGATAATTTTGGTGGAGGAATGATACGGGAAGTAAACGAAGAAGATTCGATTTGGATTGAAGGTCCGGAAAAATTTGAAGCCGGGACACCGCCAATTGGTGAAGTAATTGGATTGGGTGCGGCAGTAGAATTTTTAAAAATGATTGACACGGGAAATATATACAAACACGAAAAAGAATTAACAGAATATCTGTTAGATAAATTAAGTAGAAAACCGAATATTAGAATAATCGGACCGGAAAAAGATAGAATTGGGGTAGTGTCAATTGTTTTTGACGAAGAAGATTACGGATCAGCTCATGATTGGAGTGCAATATTGGCAGATAAAGGTAATATTTGTACCCGGTCCGGACACCATTGCGCTATGCCGCTTCATAATATTTTGGGTTTGCCAAACGGAACATTGAGGATAAGTTTGGGTATTTATAACGATAAGGAGGATA
>JAYRQZ010000131.1:0-10725 GCA_041910355.1 Candidatus Woesebacteria bacterium
ACTATTGAAACCTTTTGTTTCAAATACTTTAATTAATGTTTCAATTGGCTCAGCTTTATCTGTGCTTTTGTTGTACCAACTATTAAATATTTGAATAAAAATCCATTGAGTCCATTTGTAATAATCGGGGTCAGTTGTGTTTACTTCCCTATCCCAATCAAATGAAAAAGCCAACTTTTTCATTTGAGATCTGAACATATCAGTATTCTCTTTAGTCACCTCCTGTGGTTTACGCTTCATCTTAATCGCATAATTTTCGGTCGGTAGTCCAAACGCATCCCACCCCATTGGAAACAGAACATTAAACCCTTTCATTCTCATATATCGGGCATAAACATCGCCACCGGTAAATGTAAATGTGTGTCCTACATGTAATCCACTGCCGCTGGGATAGGGAAATTCCACTAATACATATTTTTTTGGTTTGTCACTAACTTCATCAGCCTTATATAGCTCCGGATGTTCGGCCCACCATTTCTGCCACTTATTTTCAATTTCTCTAAAATCCATATTAGTATTTTACCTTAAATGACTATAATTTATCATCCTGTATACTAACTTATCAAACCAAAATTATTATTTTTTATCATCGTTATCATTTCCGGCCTGATTGGTTTTTGGTTGTCATATCTAATGTATAAACCAAGCAAGAATCAATTTTTTGAAGTTCGTAATCAAGAAAAATATCAGTTTATCAATCCATTATTAGAGTGTGAAAACGTTTCTATTGGTACCGATAAATATATCAATTCATTAAAAACAAAGATTCAAAACTTTATCAAAAAACAAATTAACAATCATCAAATTATATACGCTTCCGTTTATTTTCGTGATTTAAATAACGGTCCATGGATAGGTGTCAATGAAAAGGAAAATTTTTCACCCAGTTCTTTAATTAAAGTACCAATAATGATTGCTTATTTTAAGCTAGCCGAATCAAACCCCGATATTCTCAAAACCGAACTTCAGGTAGATAAGACAGTTGAATTTAGTAATCAAAACTTTAAACCTCAAATTACCCTAAAACCTAATCAAAAATATACTATTGAAGAGTTAATTCGTAGAATGATTGTTTATTCCGATAATCAAGCTTATGAAATATTAAATAATTACTTAAAACCAGAAGATCAAATTGAAGTTTTTAAGAATTTGGGAATTGATATATCAAAGGGATACTCTGATCCAACAGGAAATATCATTTCCGTAAAATCATATGCTTCTTTTTTTCGTATTCTCTATAATGCTTCATATTTGAATAAAACTATGTCCGAAAAGGCATTAAACTTATTAAGTGAAACTACTTTTAATCAAGGTCTGGTGGCACCGATACCACCAAATATTGTAATTGCCCACAAATTTGGTGAACGGCAATTTCTGGAAACAGGGTCGAAGCAAATGCATGACTGCGGCATAGTTTATACCTCAAAACCCTATTTACTTTGTATTATGACCCGTGGTTACAATTTTGATAATCTAATCTCTACTATCAACAATATTTCGGCTTTAGTCTACAAGTCGATTCAAAATCAAAACTAAGCAATTCCGTTATCTTCCTGAAATTTTTCTTCTTCTTTCTGACTTTGAGTTATCAATGACCCCCTTAACCATCTTGGCTTACCATCTATTGGATTTCTTTTTTGGGGTAATTCTGTCAATCCCATTCCCCAATCATCCCGAATCGACAATCTGGCTACCACCTCATCACCAAAATACAAAACCAAACAACCCTCGTTTACTTCTGTTCTATTAAATCTCATACCTAATTTTACACCTTTATTCGTATCTTAAAGCATTCAGTGCTGATATTTGTCTGGCCCGGCGGCTTGGATACCATCCAGTCATTATTCCTACCACAAACGACACCAGTAAAATAAAGGCAGTAAAAAACATCGGTACATAACTGATATCTATTGCCCCCTGACCTTTTACCACCGAAACTGAAGTCAAAACTAATGAAATTGCCTTTCCGGTCAATATCCCCGCCAACACTCCGCATAATCCTCCCCCCACTCCCATAATCATTGATTCGGCTAAAAATAATTCCCGAACATCATCTGACAGCATCCCCATCGCTTTCATTACTCCCACTTCCCGGGTTCTTTCCAAAAGTGATACTGTCATCGTATTAAACATTCCCAATGCCGCCACCGCCAAAGCGATTGTTCCCAATAACCCCAATACAAATCTAATGGTTCTGAACAATTTTTCAATTTCGGCTACCGTATCCAAAGTACTCATCGTCCGGAAACCACTGGTTTCAATTTCTTTTCTGACTTTAGGCACTGTTGTCTGATCTTTGTTAATTACTTTTAGTTGAGAATAGTTTTTGACTCCTAATTTTTTAGCATCTGCCAAATGGAAATAAAAATAATTACTGGTTGTATCATCAATCACTCCGGCCACTTTAAAATCAGTCTGTTCTGACTGTAATCTACCCGATTTCCCCGGAACCAAACCATCGGGAATTATAAAACTGACTCCGAATTTTTCACCGATAACTTTTTCTTTAGTTAATCCAAATACCCGGAGCATTCCGGCACTTATAAAAGCTTCAGCCGTCGGGGCTTCTGAAAAAGTTAAATCACCAGCAACTGATTTGCCGCTGCCGCTGCGCTTTAATTCCACCCATTCGACTCCGGCTGAATCAGTAGCCACCACTGTTTCAAACAAGTCGGCAACCGGCTTATCAGCCGAAGATGTTGCTTCAGCCGAAGCGGTTGCCTCTCCCAATACTCTGCCATCAATAATTTTTTCTTCCTCACCATTTAAATACTTGTCCAAACTATCAAAACCGGTAATATTACCCCCGAACAAAATCTCCTGATTTTGAATACAACCAACGGCCCATTGCTGATAACTATTGTCACCCAACTTCACCTTCAGACTACCCTCTTCGTCAGATACCCACAACGGACCTTTGGTTCTTAACCAAACGGAATACTCTTCTCCATTAACTTCATTTACTCCGATTACTGGGCTGTCCTGGGTATAATATCTTTCTCCCCATATTTTTTCGCCAACATAGCCTCCCTCCTGTCTGATTATAAAGCCCAACATTTCCGCCTCCCGGCTACACTCTGACCATATTGGTATTTGTTTTTCTACTGGAATATTAAATTTCACTAAACTGCTTTCGACTTTACTTCCTTTAACAACAGCGACTGCTTCTTGAGTCAAACCGGCAACCTGTCCGGTATTATCAAGCTTCCCCACATTTTTATTTTCCGGCTTATCTTTTAAACTTAAGCCGGTTAACATCTTAGTTCCGACCGCCTTTAAATAACGTTCATCAATGCCCATCGACATCATGTCCACCACCGAATTTTTGTATTTAATTTTTGCTACCATTGATACCGCCGGTATTACATCTGTTACTCCGGAAATTTTGCTAATTTTGGCAATTATCTGATCGTTCATTCTTGACGTTACTACTTCCCCCATCCCAACATCAATAATTTTCAGTTCATCTAATCTCGCCACCCGGGAAATAACTAGTTTTTCCAAACCATAACCTAGCGACACCAAAAACACTACCGCCGCCACCCCTACCGCCATTCCACCAACCGTCACCGTTGATCTGATTTTTCGTGATTTTAAATTTCTGATTGCCAATTCAATTAAATAAATTCTTGACACTTCACCGGTATTTTTGCCATCAATTTTATCAATCAGTAAATCAATTTTAGACGTTAAAATTTTGGTATTTAATCTAAAAATTCCCATAATTAATATTATTTTCTTAATAAAATACAAAGCCAACAATCCCAAAAAGACCGCGTAAGAAAATCCGATTCTTAATTCATTTTTTAATCTGTTTTTATACTTTTGCCAATCCGCCATATTTCTTTTTATTAACCTGTAAGAAATCCGCATCCTGAACCGTCTTCTCACCCCGATCGCCCTTTTTGGTCCGCAGGGTCAAGGCTAATTTTTTTATACCTTTACTGTCATATTCTTCAACCAACTTTCCATCAACTATATGGAATAATTTAGTTGCATACCGTAAATATTCCAAATCGTGAGTCACCATTAAAATTGTTTTTCCTTGTTTTTGATTTAACTCCGACAACAAATCCATTAACTGATCACCTGAAACCGTATCCAAATTACCGGTCGGCTCATCAGCTACTATCACTATTGGATCAATTGTCAAAGCTCGTGCTAGCGATACTCTTTGTTGTTGACCTGAAGACAATTCACTGGCAAAATAGTTGGCCCAGGCATCCAAACCTAAAGTTTTTAAATTTTCCATTGCCAAAGTTTCTGCCTCTACTTTGGTTTTTCCCATTAAACGGCTGGGGACGCAAACATTTTCTAAAACATTTAACGACTTTATCCAAATTGATTGTTGAAACACTACCCCGATTCTGGTTTTTCGGTAAGACACCATTTTGTCCTCATCCATTTCATATAAACTCTGATCTTCCAAATTAACCGTACCCGAAGTTGGCTTTTCCATTCCCAAAATTGTATGCAACAACGTTGACTTACCACAACCCGACGGTCCAAAAATTATGGCAAAATCTCCCCGGCCAATTTCTAAAGTTATTCCTTTTAGAATTTCAATATCCTGATTACCTACATGAAAAGTTTTATGTAAATCCTTGACCTTGATTATCGCCTCCCTTTTACTTTTCGTAGTAGTTATTTTTTGTTTTTTATTCATTATTTTGCTACTTGCGATAAACTGCTAAAGAAACTGAAACTTTTTGATAAACTGCCAACCACCAGATCAAGAGCTGATTTGGTTGCTTTGGGCATTACTACCACGTTATCATACGATTCACCCATATTTCCAATTTTATCTTTGGTAATTACTCTTAAATGGTATACATTCCCCGGTTTAAGATCTGATACTGTTACCAAATGATTTAAGGTTAAGTTTGGATCCTCTTGAGTTTTGCTTGGATAATCAGATCCGGTACCCTCACCGTATTCCACCTGGCTACTGGCCGGTTCGTCTGTATTCCAAGCCACCACCACTCTCCCGGTCGCTTGATCACCTACCCCATTAACTACTGTTTCCGCGCTTAAATCGCTTATTTGCGGCGGTCTCATATCGGCACTGGTTCTAAAATCGTTTTTGTTTGGGGTTGCTTCATTACCACCGATATCTTTTCCTTTTATTACCAATACGTAATCGGTATCATCCAGTAGTCCGCTAATTATCATCTGATGATTTTTGGTTAATGTTAACGCCACTGAATCTTTGCTCATTTCCGGCATTCCTTTAGGGTAATAAGAAATAATTGACGATACGCCGGTATTTGATTTCCACACTATTCTGATTGTCGCCGTTGCTTCACCCCTAACTTGTTGAATTTTGATTTCAGTCAATTTTGGCATTGGTAATGTTTCAAATTCATAGTCATCGCTAGTAAATACGTTCGCTTCTTCATCCTCAGCCACAATTTTTAAATGATAGATACTTCCGTCTTCCAGACTGTCCAGTTTTATCATGTAAGTACTGTCATTAGTGGCAGTAGTAATTGTCTGAACACTACCATAATTGATTGTTTTACCATATTGAATTGTGGCCTTAGTGGCATGAGCCAATCCAAATTGAACATAAGCTGAATACAATCCGATATCAACAATTTTTACCGTTGACACTACCGGTGCCGGATTTGTTTCAAATGTTTCTTCATCTGAAGTACCAGTATTACCATCCTCATCCGTCCACAACACTTGATAATAATAAGTTGTTCCCGGATCCAATCCGGTTAAATTAATTGAATGGGAACTAACCTGATCTGACGTACCAACTTCTGTTCCATAATCACCTGATTTTTTACCATATTTAACAAACGAACTTGATGTTCGACTGGTAGTCCAGTCTATTGTCGCTGATTTTGTTTTGACTGTTGCTTCCGGTCCTGAAGTCAACGAAGGTGCTACCCGCCATCGACCGTCAGGTTTGAAGGTAACTGTATCAGACGGTGCTCCGCATTCATTAGTCGAATCACATGCTTTGACACAATAAAAATAATATTGCTGGGTCAACTCCGGATCAACATACGAAGTCACCGATGATGAAGCAACATAAGAAAAATCGCTAAAGTCAGTAGTGCAATTAGCTCCACTAGTAGTTGACCGGTAAATTTTATTGACTGCCACTCCCGAACCGGTTGCTGTCGGTGCATCCCAGGAAATTGCCAGTCGCCAATTTGATGTTTCTTTGATTGACACATCAGAAATATCAATATTTCTCGGTTGGCCCGGTGCCGATGTTGACGCTTCAAAATCAATTGAAGCATAATTTCGGTAATCAATATTTCCGGCTTCGTCCATTGCTACCACATACAAAGTATTTGTCCCCCTGCGGGTAGCATAAGCTCCTTTTGATAAATAAGTCAAAGACAATCCGATTTCATTGACATTACTACTTGTCGGCGTTTCATTAAACGAATAATAATATCTTAATCCTGATTGTTGACCATAATAAGTATTCGGATCTGGTGTCGACCAAGAAAAAGCAAATTCGTTAACCGTATTGCTGGTTCCAACACTTGGATAAGTTAATATTAAATCTCTTGGTGCACCCGGCGCTTCAGCACTATAATAATAGGATGAGGTGGTATATTCTGATACATTTCCCGCCAAGTCCTTAGTCCGAACATAAAAAGTGTTGGTTCCGGTTTGATAAGCCGTAATTCCGGTTACTGAAGTCCCGACTGTAAACACTTCCGTTGCTCCGATTGCTCCGGTTTTATAATAATAACCTTCAACCCCGGCTCCGGTATCACCCGCCCCGCTCCAACTAAATGCAAAACTATTGGTTGCTGTATAACCTTGAGGGTCAGCTGTTATTGTCGTCGGATTACTGGGAGCTGACGCATCAAATCCAAATACATGAGTTACTCCTACACCACTGTTGACATTACCGGCTTCATCTTTTGTTTTTAATCTAAAATAATATAAATTACCGGTAGTCATGGTTGTTCCGATATATGATGTTCCGGTAGTATAAGTTCCATACACCACCGGATCAGCTGTACTTCCTAAACCAAAATAAACATAATATCCGTCGACTCCCGATCCGCCATCGCTATCGCTAGCTCCACCCGTTTCTCCTACCCCGGGCCAAACAAAATAAGGAGCAGTTGTACCATAAAAAGTTCCCGATATCATAGTTGATCCCATATCTGAACTGAAATAACCAGTTAATTGGGTCGGATTAATTGGCTCAACTATATCCTGATAATAATTCAGGCTATAATCAGTCACTGTCCCGGAATAAATTCCATCGCCGGATGTTAAATCAAATTTAACTTGTATATATTGTCTAGCTGTCGACCCTACCCGGTAATAATAATTATTACCAATTTGCTTCTCCGATGAAGCCTCAACCCAACTGTCCCACGTTGCCCCATCTGCCGAAGTTCTGGTTGACACAACCAGACTAGCATTGCTGGCACCTGAATAACCTACCTGCAAATTAGCATACCTATATACAGTACCTAAATCGTGCGTTCCTGAAATAAACGACCCGCTGTAACCAACTGAAGAACTGGGTGTTTGTATTACATAAGAATACAAACCATTTCCATATGTGTTGGTCACTCCACTTCCGCCAATAGCATACATTTTATCACCCGCTAAATTAATTGCTCCGGCTCCACCATAACCTATTTGAAAAGGTGCACTGACTCCGATATCAACCCAATTATTACTGACAACCGAATACGCAAAACAATTGGCTGTATTGCCTCCCCGACAACCATAAATTGTGTCACCAATTCCCTTGGTCAAAAAGCCACCATAATTGAAAGTCATGCCAGCTGGTAAATAAGCAATCGTTGGAGCTGAAGTCCATACTCCTACATCTGATAATGGTCCAAACCGGTAAAATGCCGTTGTTCCAACCCCCCGGGTAGCATAAATATAATCATTGTAAACTTCCAAATCTGCTCCGTATTGCATCGCTGCCGGAGTATTGGGTAATGTGGTCCACAACCCACTACTAACCGAATATCGAGTAAATACCTGAGTACTACCCGCCGCAAGCCGATAAATATACTCCGTTCCGTCAAACATCAGCACCGACCCCAAACCGGGATCCGACGGAAATGTACCGCCACCACCAACTACTTGCGACCAATTATCCGATGATATGTCATATACCATAAATTTCTTATCATAAATACTCGTTGAGGCATAGATCTGATTGTTAACATTGTCATAAACCAATGATCCACCTTTAAACATTCCCGCCGGTATATCGGCCAATTTTGTTACATCACCCGTAGTCGCATTATATTTAATAAACAAATTATCATAACCGCCCCTGGTAATATACAAATTATTGCCGTCTCCTCTGATCATATCGGCTCCATCACCAAACGGCCGATAATCAGTTCCCCGCCACCAACCACCAAACAAATTCCAATTGGGCACTACCCAAGAATTGGTTGATATTTTGTACTTATACAAAGTCGTGGTTGAAGCACCCCGGACCACATACATATAATCACCAAACTTCTTCATCGATGCCCCGTATCCTAGCGGTGCTGGAGCTTCTGCCATTTCTGTCCATGTTTGATCACTTATGCTATATTTAAAAATAAACGGTTTATCCCAACCGGATATATAATAGATTGATCCGGTACTCGAATCGTGTTCTATCCGGGCTCCGTAATAAGCTATCGCCGGTAAATTTGCTAATTGAGTCCAACTTAAACTATTTATATCGTAACTGGCAAATCCGGTCCGGGTTCCTCCCTGAATCGCATAAACCTTACTATTGCCAACATCAATTGCCAAATCACCTCCCAAACCTACCAAATTATTGACCTGTTTATCAGGTGATCCAAAATCAACGTTTGTAAGAACTTCCCAATTATCATTTAATGCATCATAGCGCATAAAGGTATCATCACCGTTACCCTTTAAAACATATATATATTGCGCTCCGTCAAACACCATATCAGCTCCCTGATTAACCGGTTGAGGTGTATCGGCTGCCAAGGCATCAGACCAGGAACTGGTTCCAATGTTGTATCTCCAAAAAGATGAAGTATTGCCACCCCGCAAGGCATATAAATAACCATCCGGCCCTGATACTAATGTTGCTCCTCCCAAAGCTGTTGCCGGCAAAGTTGTGCCGGTAGTAACCACATCGGTCAATAAATCATATATATAAAAAGTATTGCTGGCATTTCCTCTTAATAAATACAATTTATTTCCCTGATAAGCCACATCACCTCCATCGCCTACCGTTGACGGCAATACACTCAACCTCTCCTGTTGCCAAAAACCGGTTCTGCCGCTTAATCTAATCTGATTATTACTAATATCCACCCCGCTGGTAGTCCCGACTGAAAAATCCGGTGTCGATGTTTGAACCAAAGTTAAATAAGGTGAAGCACCATTATATCCATAAACAAACGCTTCCCAAGTATTACTTACATTACCGGCATTGTCTTTGGTTTTGATTAACAACCGATAAGTACCGGTTGACATTGGTGTAGTTACTAAATAATTAACAGCCGTTTGATAATTACCATCAATTACCGGATCAATAGTACTGGTTGTTCCGGTTCCAAAATAAACATAATAACCAGCCACCGAAGTCTGTGGGTCGGTAGCTCCACTCCAAACAAAATACGGTTGATTATAACTGTAATTTTGTCCACTGGTTAATCCAATTCCGCCGACTTGTTGGGATAATCCGGTTATCGTAGTCGGATTAGTTGGTACTCCGGTATCGCCTACATAACTGACAGTAATATCATTAATAATTGGAGTGTCACTACCACCGGTAGACGAATTTAACGTCAATCCAATTTGTAAATATTGGTTAGGTGGACTACTGATTCCACTACCGGCCACCTGCCACCCCGACCAGTTTATTTTATCGCTACTTGATCTGGTATTAACTACTACCGATGAATCGTTTGGAGTAGTTTTTCCAATACTTATTCCCGACCATTGGGCCACATAATTCATATCCATAATCTCGGATGTAAAACTACCAGATGTTGGATAATTACTACTTCCAACACTGTAACTACGCAGCCACAAAATATTCATTCCCGCATTAGAATACAAAGTCCCCAAACCATCTGATTCTAGTGATGCACCATTATAAGGACCTAAATCAAATGCGTTGTAACCGGGAATTTTGGGTAATAGCCGCCAACTGTTTGAAGCAATCGTGTATTCCCACATATCCTGCTTATAATACCCCGCCTGAACATATAATTTCCCACTGTAATAGGTCATATCCGTTCCATAATATGGTGAAAAAGGCAAATCTCCCAACACCGTCCAGGTATCAGCCGTAATATTGTATTTCAAAAATTTGGCAATTCCATTTCCACCAATATAAAATAATTCAGTTGTCCCCACCCCAATTATTCTTGATCCGTTTCCCGCTTCGGCATCATCAGGCAAATCAGCTACCACCGCATCCTCCCAAGTTTGACCGACCCCGATAGTATAGCGCATAAATGACCGAGTCAATCCCCCCCGGGTAGCATAAATATAATTTCCGCTTCCCGGATAAGCCAGTCCGGCTCCGTAATTTGGCGCTAAAGCTGTCGGTGTACCCAATAAACTAGTCCAAGTACCACCAGTTCCAACAGACGGATTAAAACCATAAAAAGCGGTTGTGCCTGCTCCTCTTAAATAATAGATTAGTCCGCTAGCTCCAACTCCCTTGATATCATCCGAAAATGCCACCGGCAAACTGGCCATTGTTTGCCATGTTGCCCCAACACCACG
>JAYRQZ010000132.1:0-5261 GCA_041910355.1 Candidatus Woesebacteria bacterium
AATTAATCTGGTTTAATCAACCCTATCTTTCCCAGACTCTAAAACCAAATTGCATTTTAAGTTTTGCCGGTACCACTACACTATATCAAAACAAATTAACTATAATCGCGCCATTGTTCGGCACTCATAATACCAACAAAATAATTCCGGTTTATCCGGAAACAGAGGGTTTAAAATCCGGTTGGTTTCGCCAGATAATTCAAACGAATATCGATAGTTTATTGTCAAACATCAACGATAACCTACCACTATCCATAATAACTAAATATGATCTTTTGTCGCTAAAACAAGCAATATTGCAGATACACTTTCCCGACAATAATACTTTATTGGAAAAAGCCAGATTACGATTGGGACTTAATGAAATATTATCACTTCAGTCCGGTTCTTACCTTAGAAAAATTAGTTGGAACAGTAAAACAGTCATTAACAAATTCATTACCAGTCCTGCCATTGATCAAAAAATAACTAAAATAATAAATTCTTTACCTTTTGATTTAACTTCATCTCAACTCAAAGCCTGGCAAGAAATAAAATCTGATCTCTTAAACAATATCCCCGCCAATCGATTATTACAGGGTGACGTTGGATCCGGAAAAACCATCATTGCAATTCTGGCTTGTTATTTATCACATCTCAATCATTCAACTTCATTGATCATCGCTCCTACCGAAATATTGGCAAATCAGCATTATCAGGTATTTTCTTCTATACTGGGCTTACCCGTAACACTGTTAACCGGTAAATCAAAAATCAACCTCAAAACTATCAAATCGGGGATGGTAATTGTAAGCACTCATTCGGCAATTTATCAAAAAAATATTTTTACAAATAAAATTGGTTTATTAATTGTTGACGAACAACACAAATTTGGAGTCAAACAAAGAACATTTTTAACCGATTCCATCCATCCGCCCCACTGTATTACTATGACTGCTACACCTATACCCCGTACCATCAGCCTGACACTCTTAGGCGACTTAAAACTATCCGTCTTAAAATCGATTCCCGCCAACCGTCTTCCGGTTAAAACATTTTTAGTTCCCGAAACTAAATATTCTGATTGTTACAATTGGTTAAATCACCATCTTTCGGAAACTGGCGAACAGGCGTTTATTGTTTGCCCATTTATCAGCCCGTCCGAAACTCTCTCGGATGTCAAATCAGCCACCAAAATATTTGAATATCTAAAATCTGAAGTTTTCTCAAACCTTAATATAGCCTTATTACACAGTAAAATTGATAACAAAAATCGTAATTTAATTATTTCAAAATTTCAAACCAAACAAATTCAAGTTCTGGTTACTACCCCCATTATTGAAGTCGGAATTGATTTTCCCAACGCTACCACCATTATTATTCAATCAGCCGACCGTTTTGGTTTGGCTCAACTTCACCAACTCCGGGGACGTGTCGGTAGGGGATCAAAACAAAGTTACTGTTATTTATTTTCCGAATCAACAAATAATAAAGCCATAAATCGGCTAAATATTTTAACCCGCACCCAAAACGGCCAACTAATTGCCGAATATGATCTTAGAACCCGTGGCCCCGGTGAAACTTTTTCCACCATCCAACACGGCTTTCCTTCACTTAAAATCGCCAATATTTCCGACCTTTCTTTAATATCGCTTGGCAATCAAATTATCAATTCAATAATTAATAATTTCCCTGATTTCAATCTTCAATTATTAATTATCAAACCTAATTCAATCACCAACATAAGCAACTAAATTACCATTTTTATACGTAATACCTGCCTGCCGGCAGGCATGGCTTGATACGTAATACTTAATACTTATTTTCTTTGTTATAATATCCCAATATGACAGCACTACCTAAACATTGGCCATCCAGTCGTCGACAGGGACGTCGTCGCGCTACCCATAACGGTCCGGCTATAAAAAAACCAATTAATTGCCAATATTGCGGCCAACCAAAATTGGTTGGTTTTCAATGTCCCAATTGTAAACAACAGTGAAAAGCCATCAAGATCCCCGGCATATCCGTCGGATAAAAAATATGCAATCAATTTTCGCCTGGAGCTGCGGTAATACTTTACCAATAACTGAAAACTCACCCGAGATTATCAGCTTGACTCCTCAAATTGACACCATTATTCAAACCAGCGCTCCAAAATGGCCTATCGATAAAATTAATAAAGTTGATTTGGCCATTCTTCGTTGTGCAATCTGGGAATTAAATTTTCAAAAAATTACCCCACCCAAAGTCATTATTGATGAAGCCATCGAATTGGCTAAAGAATTCGGTACTGACACCAGTTCCTCTTTCGTTAATGGAGTACTTGGTAGTATAGTTAATCAAAATGATAACCAACCCCAAACTTGAACAATTTCAAAAAACTATCGGCATTAAATTTTCCGACGATAAAATTCTTCTTCAAGCTTTCATTCATCGGTCTTATTTAAATGAGAATAAGCACCAATTCAATCAGTCAAACGAACGATTTGAATTTTTAGGTGACGCCATCCTCGAACTATGGGTATCCTCTAAAATATTTACACTTTTCCCGGAATTTCCCGAAGGTGAATTAACCAGTATCAGGTCACTTATCGTGTGTACTCAAAATCTAGCTAAAACTGCTTCCGACATCAATCTCGGTGATTACATTCTCTTAAGCCGTGGTGAAGAAACTCACGGGGGCAGACTTAACCAATCAATATTAGCTGACACCTTCGAAAGTCTTATCGGTGCAATTTATCTTGATAAAGGCAATAAATATGTTGATAAATTTTTAACTAAATTTTTGTCTCCAAGTATAAAAACCATATCTCAACAAAAAATATTTAAAGATCCTAAAAGCATTTTCCAGGAAATTTCTCAAGCTAAAAGGGGAGTTACACCACATTATCAAGTCATTAAAGAAACCGGCCCTGATCATGCCAAAGTTTTTGAAACTGGTGCCTATTTAAACGATGAACTAATCGCTACCGGCACTGGCAATTCAAAACAAAAAGCCGAAGAAGCTGCGGCCATCGCTGCTACCAAAATTCTCAACAATCAGTCTTAACCATTTACTGTTTAAGTTTTTATTTTTTTATATACTTAATACTTAATACGTAATACTACTTATGCTATAATCCCCAAGTATGCTTAAAATCAAACTATTCCCCAAAGGGAAAAAACATCAACGAACATTCAGAATCGTTGTAGCCGAAGCTAGAAGTAAATCAAACGGTAATTTTGTGGCCGACCTTGGTTTTTTTACTCCCCAAACAAAAACTTTAAACATCAACAAAGACGAACTTAACCAATGGATAAAAAACGGAGCTCAACTTTCTTACGGTGTTGACCGACTATTAAATCCGGACAAATTTCCCAAGAAGATTAAAGTTAAACCTCCCAAAGTCGCCAAAGAACCAAAATTACCTCCGGCAGAAACTCCAACCGAAACCAAAATCGAAGAAACACCAGTTGACACCAAAGAAGAACCAACAACTTAATTATTAATTATTTAATATAGCTCTAATGTTCTATAGTTCTAAAGCTCTATAGCTCTAATATTATGACCACTATCACCGAAACCTTGGAATACATTGTCAAAGCCATTGTTACCGACCCCTCTTCAATTGTTATTAATCAACAACAACTATCAGATACTCTAATACTCGAAATATCTGCTTCTCCTGAAATAATCGGCCAAATAATCGGTAAAGAAGGCAAGATAATAAAATCCATCAGAACAATTTTAAACCTATCTTTCCCCAATCAAAAATACACACTAGACGTCAAGGGTTAAATGGATCACTTCTCTCGTATTTAACAAATTCTTTGCTAGTATCAATTTGAGATTCTAAACCTGCCAAATCTTCTAATACCGTAAATTGACTCAATTTCAACAAAATTTCAGACTCTTCTTTTTTTAGTGTTAAATCGTTTAATGTCAATTTATCTATTTCGAATTTAGTCTTATCCTCGATATAATAAGCCGAAATAGTCATCTCCAGCTTGGAAATTCCGGACGTATTTTTCATCTTCAAAGTATCAAGTGATAAAATCGGTAAACTTTTTTCAAGCCCATTAATAAAATCTAGATACCTGCTTTGAGATCCAATTACCACTAAATTTAGAGGTAATTTAGCCACACCCGATTTATTACTAACTGGTTGTTGACTGGTGTCTTTATTTATTTCACCGGGTTTAACCGAAAAACTATCAATTTGGAAACCGTATTTGTCTGCAATTTTTCTTACTATACCCACCAACAAATATCCATTTTTTTGAGGCAGCAATGAATTGTCCACATATTCGGCGTTCTTTTTTAATTCTTCCTGATTAATTGATAATAAATAATTTCTCTTTTCAACAACTACTTTTTTCTGACCTTCTAAATTTTTAAGATTTCTGTTGACTTCGTTTAATTCGTTAATTTTAGGAAAAATAACTAAGTTTAGACTAATAATAATTAAAACAATAACCACCGCAATTGGGAAATATACCACAATTATTGCCGTTTCCAAACCAAAAATTGTACTGGGGATATTAAAACTTTTTAAATTCATTTAGTTAACACCTCCATTTTAAAATTCCAAATACTATCTGCAACACTCAAATCTACTAATTTGGCGGATTTAAATTTTTCATTTTTACCTGAATTAATTTCTTCAACAATTAATTCTAATTTATCAACATCCTGCCTACCCGCTGTTTCTCCAGTAATACTAAATTGCCCTTTAGTTTTTAAATCGAAATTATTAATTTTAATAGTTTCCGGAAACAGATTAATTATTCTACCAATCGCTTCTCCATATTCAAAACGGTCGTTTAGTACTCCGCCTACCAACTTAGCTCGGTACTTTAATCTTTGACTGGTCACAATATTATCCGACATCGACATATAATCCTTACGTGCTTTTTCAAATTGTGATTGAACCAGATTTACCCTAAATTTTGAAATCAAATTTAGAAACAACACCGCTGCTACTGCCACTATCCAACAAATTATCAATATCAATAAGATCATTCTGACTTTTTTTTCCAATTTAATTTTATATGCTTGAAACCGTGCTTGTGAAGGTAATAAGTTTAAGTTGAGACTTTTCATGTTAGACTTCTCATTGCTAACCCGGCTGCCAAACAAAATCGACAACCTTCCGAATTCAAATCAATCGGCAGCACAATCTTTGAAGTATCCATTTTAATAAAAGGTTGAATTACTTGAACTTCAATACCTAATAATTTCGTCAATTCTTCGGCCAAACCTGGTAAATTCGCACCGCCACCACTTAAAATCAATAAAT
>JAYRQZ010000133.1:0-7511 GCA_041910355.1 Candidatus Woesebacteria bacterium
ACCAGCAATATATATATAATCAATTTTATTGTTTACCAGAAAACCTCTGTCCTGAAAAATGTTTAATTGATTAAAAAATTTTATTGATTCCTTTTTACGGCCAATATAATCATATCCGGAGTTATTTACATTCATTTCATCTTCAAGAAATACTTGTTGACGGCTATAAGCTGAAACATAAGAAGTTGTTTCGTAAGCATATAAGGGAATTGGGGTGCGGATAAATTTTTGTTTGAGATATTGATCATATGGTACTGTTAAAACAACACCTTTTGATTGATTAGACAAATAGTTTAAAGCCTGAAATTCCTGGTCAGGTAGAGAAGCCGGAGGCGTTTTATCTAAATAGTTAGGAGCCATACCGAGGAAAGCAAAAATATATGAGAAAATAATTATTAAAATTAATAATTTGCCCATTAATTTAGGAAATATTGATGTTAAATACTTAGCCAGATAAATATTTGATAAAAATAGAGCATAATAAAGAAATTGAATGGTGTTCCAACTGGTTCCTTTTTGAATGAATAATGTAGGAATTATTATTAAAATTGTAATTATAAATAAAATTATTTTGTCTAAAAATATTTTTGATTTTAATATATTAAATATTCCCAATAAACGCCAGGAAAAGTTACCAATTATGAAAATTAAAAACAATGATAAATAAATAAATAATAACCTGATATCGATTACAGTATTAAACATTAATGTATTTCGAAAACTGGACATTTTGGGCCAATAAAGTTTGTCGGTTGAGTCGATCAAAGTTTCTAAAAACCAAAAAGGCCGGAATACTAACAAATCGGAAGAATTGGGTGAATACAATGAAAAAATAAAATAACTAAATGTTAGTGAAATAATAAACAATATTAAATTGACTAACTCTTTATTTTTATAATATGAGTAAATTGAAAATAGACTAAAAATACCGAATCCGACCACGGCTGAATATGATTTGGTAATGGGTAAAATTATTAGTATTAGAAATACAAATAATTTATTTAAAATACTTAATTTAAAATTTTGTGAATTAAATAAGATTAATAAAAGGGCAAGAAGGAATATTAAAGAAAGTGAAAAGGGTTGATTGATTTGATTAGAAGGTGACTGCATTGCCCAAAACATACTTTCACCGGAAAAATTTCCATATTTAAAAATACTAATAAGCCATCCAAATGAATTAGATAAAGAATTAATGAGTAATAAAAACAAACCGCCGGTAAAACTTTTAGTTATTAATTTACCCAACTTGAAGCTTAAATATAGAAATATTATTGATGATAATATCGGATATATTTGAAATAACAACAATGAATCGTTAACGCATGTAATCTTGGCAAGGTATGATATTAAAATGTTAAAAAAAGGATGGTAATTAAATAGTTTTTCACCGGCGTAAACTGGCATATCAATAATTAATGGGTTGTTGATATGCCTGATTAGGCTAAGGTGCCAAACACTATCGTGACCCGACGGTCCCCAGAATCCGATACCAAAATTATAATGTAATCCGCTTTTAATGACCGGTGTAATCTGAACTAAAACGCAAAAAATTAAAGTTGAGATTAAGATAAGTTTTTGTTGCCAAGACATTTTAGTTGAGTTATAAACCATTTAATTTCCTTAGACGAAAAATAAAAATTGTAAGAAATATATATAATTATTCCCAATATTATTTTTATAAAAATTAATAATAATTGGGGCAAATTTGTTTTATCTAAAGAAAATAAAACAATAATGATTAATAAAGACGAAATTAATGGATTAATGATAATTTTTAAAATATTTAAAGAAAATATTTTGGATGCGAGATACCAGACAATAAAAGAACTCGAACCAACAATTAAGGCAGCTATTGATGTACCTTGGTAACCAAATTTATAACTTAAAATAGGGTAAAATATCCAGGTTAACACAGTCCACATAATCATTAATTTGGTAGTTGTAGTAATTTTACCGACGGCGTTAAATGCGTTAGTCAGGGGTGTGGTAACAGCAGCTATAGCAGCATTGACCGAGAAAAAGTATAAAGGGATTATAGCTGGATACCATTTATTATATTTGGGAATTATATTTATTAAATTGGGAGCTATCATGGCAATTCCCGCTAGTGCCGGAAAAACAAAAAAAGAGATATAAAATATACTTTTTTCGATTGAACGACTTAAAAATTCTTTTTGATCCTGTATTCGGGAAAAGGTGGGAAATGTTACTTTCATGATAGCGTCCATAAAACTAAGCGGTATTCTGGGACCTTTTTGTGCCCAAGAAAGAATTCCAAATGATTCCCGACCTAAGATGCTGGCAACAAATAGATTGGACAAACGATCTTTTGCCATAGCGATAAATGAATTTAATTGAAATGGAATGCCAAAACTAAAAAGTTTTTTGGCAGATGATAATGAAAATGAAAATCCGATATTCCATGGACTATATTTATATATAATAATTAAACCCAAAATACTTCTTATAAAAGTAGCAATGGCATAAGAATAAACACCGAAACCAAAATAAGCAAATAAAACAGCTAAAATATAAAAAGTTGAGTTTTCGACAATATCAATGGTAGACAAAAGCTTAAAGTTTAATTGTCTTTCAAGAAGAACTGAAGGAATTGTTTTTAATGATGCTGCTACAAACGAAAAACATAGAGCAATTAAAATAAACAATTCCTTATAACCATAATTATTTGCACGGCTTATTCCGGGATAAATTGTTGCCACAATTGATATGGCGATAATTACCAATATTTGTTGGATAAGAAAAGTAGTTTGAAGATCGGATTTGGAAACATCGGATTTTTTTTGGATAAGTGCAGCCGCCAGACCGATATCGGAAAAATAACCTAATATTCCGACTGATTCGGCGACTATAGCAAATAAACCTACATCACCCGTACCTAATAATATAGTTAATAAAAAAAAGCCCAATGTAGAAATCGCCTGAATTCCAATATTTCTTAACGACAAAAAGACTACACTTACAGTAGATTTGTTTTTAATAGCAATTAAATCAACTTCTTCCACTTTGGATTAAAAATAATAAATAAAAGTATTGCAAAGGAAAGCAATGAAAATAAATTTGAAAAATTTCTGATGGTAGTATTTGATAATTTGATAAATATTTGATGGTAACCGGGAGATAAGTTTAGAGATAATTTCCCTGAAAGCGAATCAATTTGGTAATTAAAAGGCAATCCATCTACGAATACTTTAAAATTTGGAAAATAAAAAACTGATAAAATAACCTTTGACTGTTTATCTAGTTGGAGATTTAAATAATACCAATCTGTACCCTTTTTTACACCAGACAATAAGTAAGGATTATTGTCGGGATAAATATCGGATACAATTTTATCAGCCGGAGAATCTGGAAGCAACTGAACGTCTTTAGGCAGATAATCCTGCATACCACTGGAAGTCTGTATTTTCCAGGCAAGACCGGAAAATTTTTGATTATCAGTTAAAGGACCGGAAATTACTGGTGTAAAATATTTGTAATTTAAAAAAATCACTGACAAAGATAATAAGATAAATATTATAAAAATTGAACTGGATTTGAAATATTTTTTTAATATTACAAAAATATAACCGACTGAAAAAGAAAATAAAAAATTGGATACATTTAAAAGACGCCATGGAAATTGAACCTTTTGAAGCAATGGTAATAATTTCCAGATGAAAGTTGATCGTTCGTGAATAAGAAAAGTGATAAATAAACCGAGTAATATAATTAAAAATATTGTTAGGTCGGAACAATCGATTTTTCGACGACGAATAAATTTTATGAATAGCGATACGGTTATGAATAAAGGAATTAACCAATGCAAATAACCAATGGCGAAGGACATACCATCGTTGGGACCCCAAATTGATGAACCATTACCCCAATAATTACTAAAAAATAATTGATAAATACTGGCATAATGATTGAAATAAGTATAATAGCCGGAAAACATTTCGCTAATTTTGACTAAGTTAACTTCGAATAAGGAAGGTAATGTAAAAAATGCCGATAAACCAAAACCTAAAAGTAGTGACGAAAAGATTAGAAAAATTCTTGAAAAAAGAGATTTTAAATTGTTATTAAAATTAATTATTAACCAGTATGAAATCCATAAAAGTACAATCGGTGTAAAAATTAAGACCATAGGATTGTGGGATAAAAGTAAAAAAGAAAATGATAGCGATAAACCTAAAAAGTCAAATTTATTATATTTATTAATTATTTTTCTTGAAAATAAAAATATAAGTGGGAAAAATACCGAAGCCCAAGCTTCGTTCATTGCACCACGGACATATATATTTAAGGCATGGTACGGAGCATATGTATAAAATATGGCTGATAATAATCCACCATATAATCCAAATAAAGTTTTTGCGAGTAAAAACATGGCCAGTGCAGCTAATATAATTTGAAGTACGGCGGTATATTTAACTGACATAACAAATGAAAAATTAAAGGTTCTAAATATTTGACCAATAAAATATGGTAGTGGAGGGTAAAAATTGAACATAGGTAAACCATTACCCAACCCCAAATCCGGGTTCCATCGACAAGGAATCTGACCATCTTTTATACATTTTTCCATTTCGAATTGTCTAAGCATTTGTAAATCGTCGTGCATATTCCAGTAAATACCGGATTTAAGGAGAAATACAAAAGCGGGATAAATTAATATTAAAAGAAAAAAAATATGTTTCAAATTTTGATACTTGTTTAAAAACACTTTATATTATTTAAGAATTTTAATATATTTTAAAAAGTTGAAGCTGATCTTTATCGGGTTTATCGTATGATTTTACCAATGTTAATTTACTACTTTCACCTGGTATTAGTTTTAAACGTGATTTGTTGATTAACAAATAAACTTCGTCACCATAATTTCTGGCATCTATTAATTTGTCAGGTATTTTGGTTAAATTTACACCAACTCCGAATATAGTTAATTGTTTTGTACCGTCGGTGTATATTTGCAAACCATCAGGTAAAGTACCGAAATAACCTTCGGTACCGACAATTACATTAGTCATATTAGCCCTATCTTTTAGGAAAATAGAAGCTTCTTTAATTCCCCAACCGGAAGTCCAGTCGGACAAATAACCGGTTTCTGTTGTTGGTAGTCTGGTATAAAAAGGTAAAATAGAAATTCGGTATAACCAATAGATATTAGTTAAAAAAGATAGAAATATTATCAAAACAAAAAGATATTTATTGGAAAATATTTTAAAAGTACCAATAATAAAATAATAAATTCCGATTGAAAGTAAAATTAATAAAGGTGGTAAGGTAAATAAAATGTAACGAGCTGTAAATACTTTTGATATGGCTAAATTGGTTATTAATGGTAGAAACCACCAAAGAAGTAATATTAGTGATATTTTAGATTTATGTATTAAATTTTTTGACAAAAATAAACCGATTATACTTATAAGTAATATGGGGAAAGAAATATACTGTATAGAAATTACAATTACATCTTTTATATGAGGCAATAACGGATCAAGGGGGTGTTTAATTATTTCAGCTAACGGCCAAACATAGTCTTGATTGCGAAGTGCAATTTGATGAAACTGCGGACCGAGACGAAGAATGCTGAAGATTAAAAAGGCAATTGCTGATGAAATTAGGGGGAAATATATTTTTTTTATATTTTTAGGTTTATAAAGTATAAAAGTTATAAAAGATAATAAAATAAAATAAACTGCCGGTGATTTGGTTAAGCAACCCAGGCCAACAAAAAAACCTAAAATCATTGACAGATCAAGGCGTGGGTATTTGGCTAATAATAATGACAATAAAAGTGAGGTAATTCCAAAAAATGAGAGCAAGTTGTCAGCCAATGCAAGTCGGTCAAAGAAGAAAGTGAAAGGACTAAAAATATACAAAAATAAGCCAAGTAGAGCAATATAAAAATTAGTAAAAAGTAAACAGATAATATATATAGTAATTAATATCAAACCACCCGAAAAAACAGATATAACTCTACCGGCAATTAAAGGGTCTGAAATAAATTTTAAAGAAATTGCGGTCAACCACATGAATAATGGTTGTTTACCGTCAGTTAATGGGACAAAGCGAAGAGTTTCAACGTTTTTTATTAATTGAGCCCATCTGATATAAATTGCTTCATCGCCAAAAACAGGAATAGAAGTAAGATTTTGAAAACGGGATAAAAAATAGATTGATAAAAATAAGGCTAAAATTAAAAGATATTTAATTTTAAATATTGTCATATGTTCCTTTTAAATCATTTATTTTTACCCTAAATATTTCCTGCAGCATTTGAATTGATTCTTTTTTGTAACGTGAGTCAGAATCACCTTTGGTAAGACTAGTGTCTTCATTACGCCAAACAATGGGTACTTCTTTTATTTTGTAACCACATTTTTGAGCCATAAAAAGTAATTCGACATCGAAAGCGGATACTCTCCAGCCCTTTTTATCTGATTGATCTTTAAAAAATTGAAGGTGAGGGAATAGTCTCTTGGCGACATCGGTTTTTAACATTTTAAAACCACATTGAGTATCAACAATTTTTCGAAGAAGTACGATTCTTCTAAATGATAGAAAAATAGGGCCACCGATACGTCTAAGCAATGAATTGCCGATACGATTTATACCCCTAGAACCTATAATCACATCATAATTTTTTATAAAAGGAATTAATTTATTAATTTCTGATAAAGGGGTAGATTGGTCCATATCGGTAAAAAGAATATGGTTGTATTTTGCTTGTTTAATTCCACCCCAGACGGCTGCTGGTTTACCGCCGTGAGGTAAATCTATAATCCGGAAGCCGGAATTAGATTTACAAAATTTTTTGAGATAAGATAAAGATTTATCGGTGGAAGCATCGTTGCATATTAATACCTCCCAATTAAATGTTTGATTTTTAAGAAAATCAGAAACCTCGGTTAATACTCCCCTTTTAAGATTATTTTCTTCGTTGTAGCAAGGAATAATTATACTAATATTGATCATTTAATGATTATACTTTTATTTAATTTATTTTGCTTAAGACAAGTAATTCTCTTAAAAGAAAAATATAATATTATCCAGATAATAATTGAAATCAAAGATATATAGTTAAAAATACTTTGGATAAGAGTTGATTTATATTTCCAAATATAACCATTTGTCAAATTATCACCATTTTCAAGACATACATAACCGTTACAGTTTTTATAATTATATTGTTGGATATTTTTTAATATGATGTAACTATTTGGAAAATAAGTCAAGCCGAAATTGTTATTTTGACAGGTTGAAATGGCATTGGGTGGCAATAATTCATCGGCTATAGTTGTAGTACCAATTCGTTTAAAATCGGGTAATGGGTATTTGGGAATAGCATTGATATGATTTCGATTAGAGATTATTGAACCAAAAAATATAAATATAAATAATAAAAATTTGTAATTTGAAGAAAAATTTAGTATTAAGTATGAAGATAAAATTGCACAAATAAAGACAGCGACACCAATAATACGCCAGGGATATTGAACTTG
>JAYRQZ010000134.1:0-1914 GCA_041910355.1 Candidatus Woesebacteria bacterium
AAGAATCAATATTATCAACGAGAGGTATTTTTTCATGGCCAACTTCTCCTTTCGCGAATTTAAGGATTTTAGATTACAACACTGAAAGCAGGGAGCTAAGCCCTATTTTCAGTGTTGTAAACAATTTTTCGACGTGTTGTTAGTGTACCTATAAATCTCAATAATTGCGCATTTGCAAGAATGGAGATTGTATATTAGGTGAATTTTATCACTTTATAGGTTTATTTGTTGAAGTATCTTGAGTTTGGGGACGGTAGTGGAATAATTTAATTAAAAGAATCCAAAAAATTAAACTAATGAATAAGATTGAAACAAGAATATAAGGGATAATAAAAAAAGTGATAGTGGCTGAAGGTGAACCAAGTGACGAATCAAGATTAATTGTAGCGGTGTATTTGCCGGGCCAAAAGGGTGGATTTAAACTGCAGATTACAGGTTCATTATTGTTTTGGCACATGATTTGCCGGGAAGAATCGGCTAATACATTTTGGGGATAGAGGTCAAATTCTTTAATGACTGAATTGTTTTTAGTAACGGTTAATTTGCCATTGGTTTTATAAAAATAAGCAGATTTATTATTAGCCAGTGCTTCAAATCTGATAGCCGGAAATAAAATGTCTTTGAATTTGGGTAATGCTTTAAAATCAGAAATACTAGCTTTGGAGACAACGTTTTCGGTATCAGAGGTGGAAATGAGAATATGGGAACCAATTCGGCCGGTAGCTCCCGACTGGCTAGTATCAGAAACAAAAGTGTTAGACAAATCCTGGATAACAAAAAAAGTGAAATAAGAATCAGTTTGACTGGCGTTGGAGTTGGATTTGATTTTTAATACCAGTTGACGGGTTTGGCGGGGTTGGAGCAAAAAACTTTGACCTAATTTGAGATCAGCATTCGACAGTGAAAATTCAAAATTAGGATTTGATGGGGTATTTTCATAGGTAACACTACCGTCAAAGCCTTTCGGTTTCCAAGGAGCAACATTGGTGGATAGGACAACCGAAGAATCAGAATTATTGGTGATGTTGTAAGCTTGAGTTATGGTAATACCAGGGCGGGCGATTAGTTCTAGTTGGGCAGGGGATAAAGTGAGATTTAGAGACATAAATTTGTAATCAGTAATCAGTAATTAGTAATTAGTAAAAAAAGATAATTAAAAATATTTCATAAATCATAAATCTTTTTTAATATTTAGGTATTGCAGTAAATATGACTGAATTTTGATAATTGCCAGCTGATTGAGATACCGGAATAATGGCTTTGTAAGTGATTCGGGCTAGCCGATATCTGGAGGGTAAATCTTCCGACATAAAGATTTGGTTGGTTTTGGAAGCAATAGCATAATTGGCAAAAGGTCGAAAATAAGTAGTGTCAGTAAAATAATTACTAGTACCAATGCCAGTTACGGTACCACTAGTGTTGATACCAACAGCATTGAATCCGAAACCGTAATCAGTATTATTGGTCCAGATGTTGGATGAAGAATCAGTACAGGTTGAACCGATATTACAGCTGGTATCAGGAATGGTTATACCAGTCATGGTTGATAAGGGACGATTTTCGTGGGCCATAATTTGATAACCGTGTCCGGCAGGTGAAGAGACGGCGATAATGTTGGTAGCGGTAGAGGCTACTCCGGGAATCAAAGTCCCGAGAGGAATATCCAGATTGTCGATGGCAAAATTAAATTGATATAAAGTTTCGTAAATATATTGAAAACCGGCTTTGACTTTGTAGCCGGTTGACGAATATGGTCCGGGGGCGTTTTGACCGACGGAATCAGTTAAGGAATAGTTAGTAGAGGTTTTTTTACCGGAGGTGATATTGAAATTACCCCAATCAATGATGTAGGAAGGAGAGACGAAATGCTGACCAAAAATAGGGTCAACATTAGTAAACAGTAAACAGTAAACA
>JAYRQZ010000135.1:0-4498 GCA_041910355.1 Candidatus Woesebacteria bacterium
GGTATAAGATTTTTTGGAATCAATAATATTTTTAACTGTACCTGTGGCAACTATGTAGCCACCTTTTTCTCCACCTTCGGGTCCCATATCGATAATCCAATCCGAATTTTTAATAACGTCAAGATTGTGTTCAATAACAACGACCGTATTACCCATATCGACTAATTTTCTTAAAACTTTAATTAACTTATCGATATCATAAAAATGCAGACCAGTTGTTGGTTCGTCTAAAATATATAATAGTCTACCGTTTATTTTTTTAACTAATTCCCGACTAATTTTTAGACGTTGAGATTCACCTCCAGACAAAGTGTTGCTTGGTTGTCCTAATTTTAAATATCCAAGTCCAACTTCCTGGATGGTACTGATTTTTCTTTTTAATGAGGATATGTTTTTAAAAAAATCAGCGGCTTCATCAAAAGTTAATTGTAATATCTCATCAATATTTTTTTCTTTATATTGAACGTCAAGGGTTTCTTCTTTAAAACGAGTACCATGACATTCATCGCAAGTAACGTAAATATCAGACAAAAATTGCATTTCTATTTTTATCTGACCTTGACCCTGGCAAGCTTCACAGCGTCCGCCTTTAGTATTAAATGAAAAGCGACCTGAATTGTAACCTCTGATCTGAGATTCTTGAGTTTTTGCCATTAAACTACGAATATCATCAAATACTTTGGTATATGTGGCTGGATTACTTCTTGGTGTCCGACCGATTGGTGATTGGTCGACCAATAAAACATCAGCAATATTTCCTGCTCCCTCGAGTCGGTCATAATCACCAATAACGCCATAATATGAACCTAAAGTTGCTTTTCGTACCCCTCCATATAACGTATCGTGAACGAGAGTTGATTTACCCGACCCGGATACTCCGGTAACACTAATAAGTTTGTTTAGGGGAAAATCAATATTAATATTTTTTAAATTCCATTGTTTGGCACCAAAAATTGATATTTTATAATTTTCTGATATCGGGACAGTACTTGTACTATGACTATTAATAACAGTTTTGCCAGTTAAATATTTACCAGTAATTGATTTTGGATTATTTTTTATATCGTTAACCGAACCTTGGGCAACTATCTGACCCCCATTTTTTCCAGCATACGGGCCGAAATCAACTACATAATCGGCTGACTTTATTACCTCCTCGTCGTGTTCAACGACTACTAAAGTATTACCAATATCTTTTAATTTTTTTAAAGTTTTAATTAGTCGGTCATTATCACGTGGATGAAGACCAATTGTTGGTTCATCTAATATATAAAGTACTCCGGTAAGACCAGTACCAATTTGAGAGGCTAAACGAATTCGTTGTGATTCGCCTGAAGATAATGAACCAGCTTCACGTTCGAGAGATAAGTAATCAAGACCAACAGCTAATAAAAATTCTAGCCGACTTTGAAGTTCACGTTCGATTGGTTCTAGTATTTCAATCTCTTTGTTGCTGGATAATAAATCTTTGGTTGATTTGACCCAAGCATATAATGATTCGATCGGGAGTTGACAAATCTGAAAAATATTTTTATTTAAAACAGTCACTGACAGTGCTTCGGGATTTAGACGCGATCCGTGGCAAGTAAGGCATTGTTCTTTAATCATAAATTGTTCTAATTCTTCACGGATTGTTTCTGATGTCGAGTTAAAATATTTTGATTCGAGATAACGAGCTTTCCACTCTGGATATTTTGACCGATCAATCTGAAGTTTCACCCCCAATCCCTTACAATCAGGACAAGCACCTTGGGGAGAATTAAAAGAAAATAGTCGAGGCTCTATTTGGGGTAAAGATAAATTACAGACCGGACAGGCGAAGTTTTCCGAATATAAAGTATCAGATAAATTTGCTGGTTTATCGGGATATTCAAAAGAAGGATCGTCAATTTTGGCAAAAATACAAAAACCGTTACTTAATTTCATCGATTGCTCTACATCATCAATTAAACGTTGATAAATATCCTGTTTATTTTTTAGATTTTGTTTGGAAATAGCTACCCGATCGCAAACCACATCAATGTTATGTTTATTAGTTTTTACTAATCCAATATCAGAATATAAATCAATTATTTGATTATCAATACGGACCCATTTGTAACCCTGACGACGTAAGTTGTCTAACAATCCATGAAAATCACCAGCCTTGGAACGGACAATTGGGGCTAAAATTAAAAAACGATATTGAAAAGTTGCGCCGATTTCCAATTCAACAAAATTTAATATTTGATTTACAATTTGTTTGCTGGTTTGAGGAGAGACTTCACGATGACAATTGGGACAATGGGGATGACCAATACGAGCAAATAATAATCGAAGATAGTCATAAATTTCAGTAACAGTGCCAACGGTCGATCGGGGATTGTGAGAGATAGCTTTTTGATTTATGGCAATTGAAGGTGATAGTCCTTCAATTAAATCAACCTCGGGACGTTTTAAATTTCCCAAAAACTGACGAGCATAGGAAGACAAACTTTCTACATAACGACGTTGACCTTCGGCAAATAAGGTATCAAAAGCCATGCTTGATTTTCCGGAGCCTGACACACCAGTAAAAACGATAAATTTATTTTTGGGAATTGAAAAGGAGACATCTTTTAGATTGTTTTCCCTGGCTCCTTTTACAGTAATTTTTGAAATTTCTGACATAATTTAAACGCAAGTAAATACCCCTCTAAGGGCTTCTCCGTCATAAAGATAGGAGATGGTTAATTATAACAGATATTCGGGGTATGTTGGGGTATTATAGTCTTTCAATTTCAAGTATTTTATCTCTAATTTTGATTGCTTGCTCAAATTGGAGATCTGATGCTAATAATCGCATTTCTTTCCGTAATTTTGATAGATGGCGTTTGCGCTGCTCCGGGGTAAGTGATAGTGGTTCTATGTCTAAAAGCGGTGAAACTTCTATTTTGGTAGCCGGAGCTTCAATTATTTTGGGTCTAATTGTTTTGGCGATGGTTTGAGGAGTAATATGGTTAACTTCGTTATATTTAAGTTGTATTTTTCGCCTACGATTGACCTCTGTAATTGCTTCCCTCATAGCGTCGGATAATTTATCGGCATATAAAATTACCTGACCATTTATGTTTCTGGAAGCACGACCCATAATTTGAATTAAAGATGATCGCGATCTTAGAAATCCTTGTGAGTCGGCATCAAGTATAGCCACCAGAGAAACTTCAGGTAAGTCAAGACCTTCACGAAGTAAATTTATACCAACTAAAACATCAAAATCTCCCAGTCTTAATTTATCCAACACATTAGTTCGTTCTAAAGTATCTACATCTGCATGTAAGTAAGTCACCTTAAAAGGAATCGGGGTTTTGGAAGTATCACTTAGATAAGACGCCAGATCTTCGGCCATTTTTTTTGTTATAGTAACGATCAATACACGCTCCTTATTACTTATTTTTAGTTTAATTTCATTAATAAGATCAGGAATTTGATTTTTAGACGGACGAATTATTACTGGAGGATCGATCAGTCCAGTTGGTCTGATAATTTGCTCGACTATCTGATTTTTTGAATCTAATATTTCATATGGAGAAGGTGTGGCGGAAACATAAATTACATTATTTATTTTTTGATTAAACTCGTCCCATTTTAATGGTCGATTATCATAGGCTGATGGTAGGCGAAACCCAAAATCTACCAGAGTTTTTTTTCGGGCAATATCGCCGTTGTACATTCCTTTAATTTGAGGAATGGTTACATGAGATTCATCTATCACAGTTAGAAAATTATTACCCCATAAATGGTGAAAGTAATCAATAAGAGTATAAGGAGGGTCACCCGATTTGCGTCCGGGCTCAAAGTAGATTGAATAGTTTTCAATACCATTGACATAACCGATCTCTTCCAACATTTCTAAATCATAATCAACTCTTTGTTGTAAACGATGAGCTTCTAGCGGTCTATTGTCTGATTGTAATTCGAGCACTCTTTTGTGACAATCGGTACGAATTTTATTAAATATTTCTTTTTGAGAGTTTTTGGAAGCACCAACAAATTGTTTGGCGGGAAATAATTTGTAACTATCGAGTTTAAACTCGTGACCGGAAAATGGATTACGTTCCGTAATATTTTTAATTTTATTTTCTTCATCAAATTCGACAATAATAATCCAATCGGCATAAGACGGCCATAATTCGATGACATTTCCCCTAATTCTAAACTGTGCACGTTTAAATTCAATTTCTGATCTTGAATAATATAACATTACTAGCTCTTCTGATAGTTGGCGACGCGTCCAAAAATCGTTTAATTTTAAATCTAAGGTGTGGCCACTATACTCAACCGGATCACCGATATTATAAATACAGGATACTGAAGCAACCACAATATTGTCATTACCGGAAAATAGATTACTAGTTGTTTCCAAGCGAAGTTTGTCTATTAAGTCATTAATCTCGACTTCTTTGGCAATGTATGTGTCTGATGCAGGAATATAGGCTTCAGGTTGATAATAATCATAGTAAGATACAAAGTAAGAAAC
>JAYRQZ010000136.1:0-2267 GCA_041910355.1 Candidatus Woesebacteria bacterium
ACCTACTTACCGATCCAAATATCTTAACCATATTAGACGAACACGAGCTTGATTATCGTCAAAAGAAATTATTTCTATTTACTCCGGAACGGTTTGAAATGTCAGTAAATAGACTGGAACATTACACCGGCACCGCTCCGGAAAATTTTCAACGCTACATACTATTAACCAACTACCATATGCATATGGAAGAGTTTGCTAAAATTTTCCCAGACTGTATCAAACCAAATCAAAGTCATGTTCAAATGCCGGCATATCACGCTGTGTTACCGGAATCCAGTGGTATTACCATTATAAATATCGGAGTCGGACCCTCAAACGCCAAAACCATTACTGATCATTTGGCAGTTCTTCGCCCGGACACTTTTATTATGATTGGTCATTGTGGTGGGTTAAGAAATCACCAAAAAATCGGCGATTATGTTATTGCTACCGGATATGTCAGAGACGACGCCGTACTTGACGATTCGATTCCATTGTATATTCCAATAACTCCTCACCACACTCTTAATGTAAATTTAATGGCAGTTTTAGAAGAAAAAAATATCGACTATCGACTGGGAACCATTTTCACCACCGGCAATCGCAATTGGGAATTTTCCCGCTTCGATTACGAAAAGAAATTTGCTTTAAGCCGAAGTGTCGCTGTTGATATGGAGTCGGCTACAATTGCTACCAATGGTTTTCGTTATCGTATACCCAATGCTACCCTCTTGGCAGTCAGCGACAAACCGCTCCACGGTATGGGTAAAATTACATCCGAAGCCAAAAAATTTTATGACCAATCAAAACGGCAACATGTTTCAATTGCCATCGAAACACTAATAAAATGTCGCACAAATTACCCTAACGGCTTTCAAAGCACTACAATGCGGGGTTACTACGATCCGGTTTTAGAAGTTACTGATATATAATCACCAGTATTGTTCAATATGCCAACTACAATTGAATTACCGTTAATTGCCTTTACCGGCCCGGAGGGGTCAGGTAAAAGTACTCAAGCCAAACGTTTGGCTCTTAACCTGGGACTGCCCTATATCTCCACCGGCGATATGTTAAGAGAGTTGGCTGAAAACGACCATTCACCATTGGGTGATGCCTGTCGAAATGTATTTACGAATCATGTCTATTTAACCCCAGCCACAATGTTGACAGTTATTGGTCATCGGCTTCAACAATTAGATATTAACCAAGGTGCTATTATTGACGGCAGTCTCAGAACTGTTGAGGAAACTGTTAATTTTACCTCTGCCCTAAAACCCACCGGGAAAAATTTTTCACTTAATGTTATTTACCTGCGTGTTCCCGGTTACGTCTGTGCCGAACGTTTAATGGGAGCAAACGGCCGGAAACGTATCGATGATACCCCAACCGGCTGGTTGAACCGGATGACCGAATATAATACCGGTCTTGGAATTAGAATGGCCTACATCCGTCAACACTGGCCTCTATATCAAATAAACGGCAACCAAACCATTGATCAAGTTACCGCCGACATCAATGCTGCCTTAAATTGGTAATTTACTCCAAGTCTTTAGAATTACTTCGGTTTCCTTTTTAGAAATTTTGTCGATAATCACCCCCATTTGTACCAATACCCAATCTCCTGCCCTAATCTTTTTTTCTCCAATTAACACTTTCCTAACTTCATTGGGATATTCAACCACTGCTACTTGACCGTTAATCATTTTTACTTTTCCCGGAATCGCCAAACACATATATAATGGGATAGTAACATATGGAACCTAAAAAACTTGTCATTGGTTGGTTCTCTTTTAGCTGTTGTGAAGATTCAACCATTTTATTAACTGAACTATTAAATGAACATCTAAATGAGTGGACTAAATTAATTGAATTTCGTCATTTTAAAGTACTCAAAAGTAATAATAAATTAAATAATCTAGACGTTGCTTTTGTTGAAGGTGCCATCTCCTCTCCTACTCAGGAAGCTGAATTAAAAAATATCCGTACAAATTGTAAATACCTTATCGCCATCGGTTCCTGTGCCTGTACGGGCCAACCTTCAGCCTGCCGAAATCAAATGATTCCCGAAGAGATTGACTATAAAATCAGTTGGTATCTAAGCCATTTTGATTACAGTCACCAAGTTAAAAAAATTGCTGATTTCGTTTTGGTAGACGATCAGGTCGATGGATGCCCCATGAACGCCGACAAATTTTTACAAACCATCTCCAAATATTTGAAATTATTTAATATTAATTGATTATTTTTTTATACATAATACATAATACTTAATACGTAATACT
>JAYRQZ010000137.1:0-2963 GCA_041910355.1 Candidatus Woesebacteria bacterium
CCAAATGGCAAATCACGTCCTGGTCCGGCCAAATATTTTCCATTACTCCACACTGCAATCGATCCGCCAGAATCAAGATTTATGGCATTTTTTATTCCCATAGTTGCAATTACCGTTGCCGCTTCGGCCACGCTGGCATTGTAAACTAATCCGATATATACAGTATTGTCTGTTGCTCCAATAAACGCCCTGGTACCCTTACCTGATTTTTTCGGATCACCATCACCGCCAAATTGAGACTGACCGTTATTAACCAACATCGGTTGTCCGGCGATTACCGAATCAACTCCGGTATCTCTGCCCCAATCCATCGATTTTCCCACAAATCGCGATGTGGTTGAAAAAATTGCCGCCGGCACACTACTATAAACATTATTGTCAGAATTAAAATAATATTTATTTTTATTCATCAGTAATGTATCAAAGCTATTTTTTTTATTGGCACAAGCCGGATAAGTTGCCGGGCAAAAATACGGCCCATTAATCGCGGCAAACGCCCCTGACCGTTGAGCATAAGCTGCTAGTGACATTACCGGACAATTGTCACCACAATCTTTTTCTGAGGCCGTATCCACCACCACTTTGGTTGTTTTTAAATCAGCGCTGATTATCGTTACTGCAAAATCTCCATTGTTTGTTTTTACCGTTTGTCTACCAACTCCACTTGACGGGGGAGTATTACTTTGGGGTAAATTTTGAGGTACGACGACGCTGGCTATTTTTGTTTTTTCTTTATCAATATTTGCCGTCAACTTTTTCAGCGTTGCTTCTGCCGACGAATATTTTTCTTCTGCCAGTTGTTGTAATAAAAGAGCAAAATCTTTATCCAATATTGCAAATTGTTTCTTATCACCCTTCAAATCTATTATATTTTCGTAAGCGGCCAAACTGTCTTTGTAGGTCTTTTTTATCGATTTTAATTCGGTTGTTAGTTCCTGATTTATTTTTAATTGGTCAATATTTTTAAGTGTTTCATATTCAAGAGCTAACGAATTCAATTGTTCATTAATATCTTTTTTAGATATTAACAAATCAGCTATTGTTCTTGTATTTTCTTCTGCTCTGATTCTTTCATCTCTTAACTGTCGACCGTAATATTGAGTAATCAAAAACAATACCATTAACCCGATTATTGTCACGATCGTTGTTCTATTTATTAACCAATTCCATTTTTTCATTACTAAAGTTTACCAAAATATATTATCCTATTATTATTCCGATGAATCAAAATTATCTAACCGATCTAATAACTGACAATATCAATGACGGAATTATAATAATTGACAATAATTCCATTATTACCCATTTCAATCCGTCAGCGGTTCGTTTTAGTGGTATCGACAGAAGCTTGGTTGTCGGTAAGAATTTTTCGGCAGCTTTGAAGTTTATAGTCGAAGAAGGTCCCAAAGTTAATAATTTAATTAATGACACTCTTTCTGGTCATGGTTCACTTTTAAATCACCAAGCAATAATGGTCTGCCCGGGCAATATCGATTTACCCATAATCTACCGACTTATTGCCATAACTGACCAAAATGAAAATATCTCTGGTTGTCTATTCGTTTTTCGCGATGATCAACTTGATCGGTACAAAACCGACTATTTATCAATCGTTGCCCATCAACTAAAAACCCCCTTAGGTTCCATGCGTTGGAATCTTGAATCATTACTGACTTCGACAAACATTATCAATCATTCCGCCACCATCGACATTGTTCGTGATATTTACAACAGTAACAGTCGTCTTATTTCCATGGTCAACGATTTACTCAATGCTTCCAGAATTGATGCCCGCAAAGTTATTATAAAACCTGAACCGACGGATATCTTAACAGTAATAAACTCCACTCTAAAAGAATTAACTTATCAGATTCAGCAAAAACAATTAACTGTAAATTTGCAGACAATATCTTTGCCCACGGTCATTATCGACCCCGACCATTTACGGCAAGTGTTTGAAAATCTTTTAAGTAATGCCATCAAATACAATCGTCTCCGGGGAGCTATTGACATAATTACTTCCAACCAAAATAGTCAAATTACAATTACCATCAAAGATTCCGGGATCGGAATTTCTAATTCGGAATTACCTCAAATATTTTCCCGTTCCTTTCGGGCTCAAAATGCAGTCGATACCCAAATTGATGGTAGTGGTCTAGGACTCTATGTTGCCAAAAGTTATGTTGAAGACTGGGGTGGCCAAATTACCTGTCAGTCTGAAATTAATCGGGGCACTACTATCACTTTCTCCATTCCTTCAACTATTAAACCGAGTAATTTAAATAAAAATTTAGCTATATAATAGTTATTACAAAATTATAAAACAGTAGTATACTATCCTATGACTGAAACTACGGTTAAATCCAAGAATTACATCATGGTTGTCGAAGATGATGAGTTCTATGTCAAGATTTTTCAATCAAAAATAGCTGAAGCCGGAATCCCGGTAGTTACTTTTACTTCTGCCGAAGAGGCTCTCAAATACGCTCAAAAAAAACATCCTAAGCTTATAATTGCCGACCTGATTATGCCCCGTCTTGACGGATTCAAGTTTATTGAATTGATTAGAGGTGTTCCCGGATTAAAAAAAATTCCGATTATGGTATTCTCGAATTTGGCTCAGGGTAAAGATATTGCTGAAGCTAAAAAATTAGGCGCCGATGACTACATTGTCAAAACCGATATCTCACTAACCGATGCAATGACCAAAATAAAGTCTTGGTATAGTTTATCCAAAAACTAGTAGCTGCAAATTTTTACTTTATTTTCAGGCAAATAAAATTTTCGATCAGGTTTTAATTCCTCGATAAATTCTGGAGTGTGGGATACCACCAGCATTGCACCTTTATAAATCTTTAAAGCTTCCAAAATTAATCTTTGTGACAGTACATCCAAATATGTGGTCGGTTCATCCAGTATCAATAAATTATATTTTTGAACCAAAAGTAGTGCAATTGATAATC
>JAYRQZ010000138.1:0-6930 GCA_041910355.1 Candidatus Woesebacteria bacterium
TGATACTATCAGCCGGGCGTTTGAGACAAAAGTGGTGATAAGGAATTGATGTGTAAATAATACATATATATTATAGGAATCTTGATTTTATCCAGTTAATTTAGTACTTGGCTTGACAAGTGCGGGAACTACTGTATACTATAGGTTGAATGGTTAAGAAAATTGAAACTCCTTTAAGACTTTTGATCACAGCAAGTCTGGCTTTGGGGGGGTGTACAGGCGGTAAGGCGTTTGCACAAGGTTCGCAGACTGAGACTAGCCCTGCAACACCAAAGAATACACTCACGGTTCCGGCTATTAGAACAAGTATGTCAACGGTTACTCCAACTGTTACTGAAATTGTAACCCCATCGCCTACTCCAACTGTTACGCCAATCAGGGAACAGATAAATACTCCAACTACAGAACCGACCGAGACATTATCTGTAGAAAAATCTGAAGCAAGGAAAATAATGGTTAATGCAACAAACTTTTTGGAAGCTAAAGGGACTTATTCTGAAGAGAATTTGAAATATGTAATTTATAAAGGTCGATTGGGTATTGACACTCAGCCGGGTGTGGTGAGTGTTCCCGACAGTCAATCAATGGTGTTTATTCAAGGTGTGTTGATGGGATATATTAAAGTTAAGGAAAAGCAATTTGTTGTGTTGGGGGTTAAGGATGCTAGTGGTAAGCGGGTTGTTACACCTGTAGAAATTTTAGTGGGAAGTGTAACAGCCGATTACGTACCGGTGCGTGTTGCAAAAACTAGTTCAACCAGTTGGAATATGGCAGGTGCAGATTACTCCAGACCATCTCAGTTTGAATTAGAATCGATACTTTCAGCAAATGTTGGTAAGGCATTGGGGATGCAAATTGATAGTAGTTTCCCCGAAGAATCATTGGTTACCGACGATACTATTAGTCTGTTTGGAAAAATATTAGATAGGGGAAAACTTAATAAACATGCTGCTTTTATGCATAAATTGATTGATGTTGATGGGGTGGGGCATAAATTTGTATGTTCGTTGTGGAGACCTAAAAGTACTGACAGAGATATTCCAAATTCCATGAAAGTATTTATTAAGGGATGTGATGGTTCTTCGATAGATATAATTAGTATAAACGACGAGGATGATATTTTAAACTTGGCAGAGAAAGAGGGCTCAATTATATCTACTTGGAGTTTGTTTGTTCCTAAAAAATAATTGAAGTAACGACTTGATTTCACTAGACAGAATAATATATATTTATATTTGTGAAGAGAATTGTAATTATCGGTGTGTTAGCTGTATTTTTAGTATTATTGATTGTTTTAATTAGTTTAAAGTTTGATTTATTTTATCGGATGCCTAAGTGTGAAGCTTTCACATTTGAGGGAAAAACATTGGGTTGTGATTATGTTATGTTGGGGAAAAATAAAACAAATGTAACAAAAATTGCTGTAACCGAAGGTATGTTTCGGAAAAATAATAAATTATACTTAAAAACTTTCAGAATCGGGACTAATGGCCGTCGAATTAGAGAAGACGTAATAGTGGGTAATCTTGACGATAGTGATAAATTAATAGTTTATGTCAAACAAAAAGTAACCGATTTGTACCCAATGTCGGCAGATATGATTTACGAAAAATATCACATAACCGACTTTGAAACAAAATATAGTCAGGATAATTTGAAAGGTAAGGTGGTGGTACTAAAGTTAGATATTTCCAGTGAAGACGATTATTTATATCTAAGCCAAATCCATGTTATTAACAAATAAGAAGACGAGATCGATTTTTGGCGGATTTGTCACATTGGTATTTTTTCTAATCATTATTCCTTCATTTAAAATAAAACTTAATGCTTGTAGTGGCGGTGGTTCAAATAATTATGAGACTTATGATTGTTCAACTTACGCTAATGGTGTAGATTATTGTGAAGCGAGCCATTTTACTGCCCACGCAAGTTGTGGACCTTTGTGGGGTTATTGTGCTTATTGTATAGAAAATGGTCAAAATTGTACTTCGAATGGAAATGGTTGTAATATTTCCGGCGCCGGCGATGGTAGTGGGTGTGGGCCAGGTGGAATTTTTAGTACGGGGGGGTGCTGTACTGCAGTTGATGGTGGATGGTCGGACTGGTCTTCGTGTGATGCCAGTTGTGGTGGTGGTACTAGAACTAGAAGTTGTAATAACCCAGCTCCTTCTTGTGGAGGTGCTGACTGTGTTGGTAAAAGTTCAGATGATTGTAATACCCAACCTTGTTGCACATGTACTGCGCCCACTGAAGCTCCAATTCTTAATTCTCCCAACCAGACTTTTTCCAACTATAACGGATCTTTAACTTTGACTGCTAATTCTATTTCCTCTGGTGCTTGGGGTGAAGAATGTAGTAATACCGGTCGGTCGTATAGTATGTGTTGGGGTACTAATGCGGCTGACCCTTGTGTTTCAGGCAACCAAACCACTAGTTTATCTTTGCCAACAAATAGTGTTACCTTAAATACTCTTGGCACTTATTACTGGAAATATTGGGCCGTTAATGGTTGCGGAATAGCTGGTCCCAATAGTGCAATTGGTATTGTAATTAATAGTGCTATGGCCAAAACCTGTTCTCTTTCAACCGGTAGCGGTTTATCACTGGTGGGTAATGTTTACGTTGGGGTTACCAATACTCCTTTTGATATCACCTTAAGCGGTAATGCCAATTCATCTACTCAAGACAGAATCAGAATGATTTTTGAAAAAACAAATTATACTGTTATTCCTTCATATCAGACCGATATTACTCCCATAACATCTCAATGGACTGACGGTACTACCTATAATTATCAATTCACCGGATCCAGTTTAGCTACGACCAGTAATAACGTTAGCGGTACTACTAATATTAATATCGGTAGATCAGGTAATTATTACATACACTGTGATTTACCCACTGATCCGAGTAAATGTAGCGGTAATCCGGGATGTATTGTAAACGGAGGAGGGTCGGCTTGCAGTGGATGGCCAAGTTGTAGCGGTCCGGCTAACGCCCGGGGAGGAGACAATTTAGAATTATGCATTACTAACGAAAATTGTACTAAATTATGTGGACAATCAAGAGGTTGTGGGTTGGCCGATTGTGCCAGTACTGCAGCAGGAATACCGGACAAGGTAGTATTAGTTTCACCCAATGGAACTATTGGCAATCCGACTAATTTTGCAGTAGCAACCAATAGTATTATTTTGACCATGAGAAGTAATTCATCTTTAACAGACCGTTATAATTACGAGGTCTGGCCATCAACCGGATCATTGAAAAAAGTTACTGATGTTGTTGACGGTAATGGAACGGTCAGCGTGACAATAGATGTTTCAACATGGGATAAGACTGATACATATCGTTGGAGAGCCAATGCTATGAATAGCGATTGTGCGGTTGAAATTGGTGAATGGTCGGATTATGGTTACTTCAAATTTAATTCTCCACCAGAGTTTCCCTCAATCACACCTCCTCCTTCGCCTCCACCCACTTGGCCTCCACGGTCAACACCTACACCTCCGATATCTACACCAACACCAACGACAACATCGTCAATAACTCCGACAGTTACTCCTCCGGGTTTCCCGACCGATACTCCAACCCCAACTACTGTTAATGTTCCAACCAATACTCCAATACCAACTGCACCACCGACAACTCCAATTCCAACCGTTACTCCTCCGGGCCCAACCCCTCCAGAAATTATCGGTAACAATGGTCCGCAATTACCTGATGTATTTGGCAGAAATCATACTTGTGAGGTTGATTCAAATCAAGATAGAGTTTTTGCCCATCCTTCTGACCCGGGCACTTATGTTGGAGGACGAGTAAAGTTTTCAGTTGAGGTTAAAGACGCTGATGGTGCAGATGATATTGCCAGTGTCCAATTAAGATTTAATAGTCAGACACACTCAATGCAATTACAATCACCGGTACCATTGGGTACGCAAATTTCAGCCACTCTAACACTTGATTTTGATTCGGGTGATCTTACGACTTCTGCTTTACCAATTGAATTAAAGGCCGATGATAAAAGCGGGGCATCAACTGGTTGGATTACGACTGCCAGATTACTGAAGGTTTGGGATTGTAATGTTCCTCTTTCGGGAACTATGTATGATAGTACTAACGAACCAAATGGAGCGGTGTGTTTAACTGGTACGGGTTTTCAAATACCTGCCAGCGCCATGATGAATTTTATGTCGGTTGATTTAGCTCAAATTCGGCCACCTACATCTTCATCACTTTCAGTTGTCAATCCTCCCGGGAATGTTTATCCGAGTACCAGTGCTACAGTTTTTTGGGGTCGTGAATACAGAATTACACCTAACGCCAATTTATTAGCAACCGGAGTAATTAACCGATGGATTGATATGGGCAATGGCTATACTCCGATTAATTGTAATGTTCAAGAACAAGTTATTAATACCGTTGTCGACCCGTACACTAATTCACCAAAACTAAGTGTCGATTTTAGTGGGATTGTTAATCAGGAACCCTGGTATCAGGTTAAAGGTGGCGGAGTCTTTTCTCGGTCGGCGTCGGTAGTTGGTATGGTGCCGATAACCTGTTACAACGATACCTCTTACCCCAAATGTCAATCTTCAATTACGACTGATTCAATTTCTTTGGGTAGTCAAAACAACGGTTTAGTTGCTGCTCCATCAGTTTCCAACAATACTGGTTGTAGCTTGGTTTTGGGTACCTGTAAAGCCGGAGATCCTAATAACTGGTGGTATGAGACCAATGTCGTTAATGATAATTACAATTATCAATATTTTTACGACAATTATTATGTCAAGCAAGGGTTGGGGACAGTCTTTACCGGACCGAAAACACTGTCACAAATATTAGCGGCCTTACCTCCTGGCAATCAACAAATTGTTTTTGTTAACGGTAATCTAACCATTGATAATGATAATCAGGTTGGCAATGGAGATTTTTTGATGGTAATCGTTTCCGGTAATATTACCATTTCTCAAAGTGTCAATTTAACTGAAGGTATCTTTGTTTCAGGGGGTGTTATCACCGCTGAAGCTAATACTACTACTACTATTCCTTTAGTCATTAACGGCATGCTTTACACCAGTAGTGGTAGTAACAATGACATCAAATTTGTCCGAGGCTTTGTTGACAAAGTTCAAAATGATTTAAATCCGTCGGTAGTAGTCAATTACCAACCCCGTTTCCTGTTCTCAATGCCTCTTGGTATTAGTAAAGTCATCACTGATTGGAGGATAGTCAAATGATAATTAAATCTAATAATCAAGGTCAAATTGCTCTGATAATCTTAATGGTATCGGCAGTAGTTATGACTATCGGTTTATCAATGTCTAAAAAATCAGTGGTTGAAACTAAATTAACTACCGATGAAGAATTGTTAAAACAGGCATTCAATGCTGCCGAATCAGGAATCGAATATTACTTAGGTACCGGGGGTGACAGTTTTCAGTCTGGTGACGGTAAGAGTATTGCCAAGATTGATGTTAATTCAATCGGTGGTGGCTCTAACATTGTTAATTTAGGCGAATTAATTTTGTCAAACAATCAATCCTATACCTGGTTGGTCAGCCACAACGCCGATGGAACCATTAATCTATCTAATAATTACTATACTGGTGATACTTTAGATTTGTGTGTTGATAATAGTTTCACTGGTTCATTAAAAGTCGATTATTTCTATTATCAGAATCCAGATTACCGGGTTAAACGTTTAGGCTATGATATTGCTACTGCCAAGATTAATGGCTATCAACTGATTCCTACTGCTTCTTCATGTAGTGGTGTTGCTGATATGAAATCAGTCACATTAACTGTTCCCCTTGGTAGCGGTGAAGTTCCTATACTTTTGGCTGTTAAACCAATTGGTGGATCAACTAAAATTGCCCTGGTTGGTAACAGCAGTTTTCCCACTCAGGCAGAAGAAATCAGATCAACCGGTACTGCCGGTGATATCTCTGGTGGTACTAATGCTAAAGTTAACCGTAATGTTCAGGTTGTCAATAAATATTTTGTTCCACCATTTATGTTAGATGCAGTTACTGCCGGTGGTGATGTGGATACGAATTAATTAGTACGATAATGTGTTGAGTAAGTTGTAAAAAATGTTTATACTGAATTAATGAGTGATTTTTTTGGATTAGATATTGGTATCGGTAGTATTAAATTAGTATCGATATCTAAGGGATCTAACGGATTAGTTTTAGAGGCTATTGGTGAAGTTAAAACTCCAAGAGTTGATTGGATTAAGGATATAAAAAATACAAAAGCGATAAGCGAGATGGCTTCTACTTTGAAAATATTACTCAATGATTTAAAAATAAAATCAAAACAAGTAGTTGCCAGCTTGCCGGAGGATGAAGTAGTTTCGCGGCTAATTAGATTGCCGCCACTTAAGGAAAGCGAAGTTAGAGATGCACTGAAATTTGAAGCGGAAACTTTTGTCCCTTATCCGCTAGATCAGGTATCAATTGATTATGAAGTGGTAGAACAGGACGAAAATGGTCGATTATCAGTTTTTGCAATTGCAGCTAGAAATGATTTAATTCAAACATACATTAAATTATTCAAAATGATTGGTTTGGAGTTATTAGCCTTAGAATCTCCAGCAGTGGCAATGAGACGGTCGGTAGTTAGTTCGGTATCGGCAAGTGCAGCGCTATTATTAGTAGATATGGGTGAAAAATATTCCGATATCGTAGGCATTAATCAGGGAAATGTCTATTTTACCAGAGCTATGTCAGTAGGTGGCGAATCATTAACCAGAGCGATTTCAATTAATTTAGGGTTAGATATGGCCTCGGCAGAAGAATATAAAAAAGCTTACGGAATGAAAGAAATGCAACTTGAGGGGAAAATTAAGAGTGCGATAGAGCCGGTGTTTGCTAACATGGCGGAAGAAATCAGAAGGGCGTTGGCGTCTTTTCGTGAAGATCAGCAAAA
>JAYRQZ010000139.1:0-1795 GCA_041910355.1 Candidatus Woesebacteria bacterium
ATTTAATCCGTTGGTTTTTATTACTTTCAAAGCATCGTGATCGCTCAAAAATTCCATGCAAAAATCTCTTCTACAATCAACTGTCCAAACTCGACCATTCGCATTTAACTCTTTTAGTTTATTTCCTTCTTTATCAGTTATAGTATAATATCGCTTCCGCAATCTTATATTTTCTGTCCAGAGCTTGTATCTTTTCATATTCTGATTAAGTTTAGAGCCGTTTAATTATTAAATTTGAGGTTTAATTTTCCTCTGAGTCTGGTGAATCATTCAGTCACTTGATAAAACCAGATTCCTATTTTATGTGCTCTGTTTAAGATCGAGACAATTACAAAAAAAAATTAAACGATTTTTAATGGCTCCTTTTTATTATTCTGGTTGAATCCTTACCAGAGAATAAAAATAAAAAGCGTGGATTCATAGCTATCCACGACTGAGGCACTGAGATGCCTGCAAGGTTAAATAACCCGAACCCACGCGTAGCGTGGGCATCAGTTACTTAGTCCTTGCTTTAAAATTTCTCAGTTTTCAGTCGCAAAGTAGACTAACGCCTATATTTTATCGAGGCCAATTTAACAAGAATTCCCTAAATCAATGCCTATTTTTATACCATTGTTTGTTTTGTTGGAATTCAAAAATGAAAATTATTGATTGACACGAAATTAAATCATATAAGCCCTTTCACGTCCAGTAAGCAAAATTTCCGGATCCCCCCTCCACTATTTCAAAAGCTAACATTCCAAATATTCGGCTTTACATTCCCTTGACTTTGAGTCCACTTACGAGAAAAATACTATGTCGTCAATGGCAATCGACAGGTTATCATAATTGGTATAACATTCTAAGTTCACCCTTCTCTTGTTGATCTTGTAGGATTGTAATTTAAGGTGCAATTTCAACATCGTCAATTTGAACATCCGATTTGCCCTATTAATTTTATTTAAACTCTTATTAAAATTTATGCAACATTTGTGCTAAAATAAATTAATCATTTTGATAGTACGTAATCATGTACAATAGTTGATTGCGTTTTTTAAATCAATCAAACTCAAGAGGCAGGAAATGCTAAATTTATTTAAGGTATGATTGATTTTACTTGTATGGCAAATTACTTTCTTGAGTTTGCGGAGAATTTGACATCACTGAATCAGAAAACAACAAAGAATACAACTTTTAATATTTATCCAATTTTTTAACGCATTAATTTTATCACCTTGTATGCAAACTGTATGCAAATAAAAAAGGAGTCATGAAAATTACTTCATAACTCCTTGATTTTCAGTCGGGGCGGAGGGATTCGAACTCTCGACCCCCTGCTCCCAAAGCAGGTGCGCTAACCGGACTGCGCTACGCCCCGAACTATTTGTTACTGGGAAATCTCATCCCAATAAATCAGCGGAGGGGGAGGGATTCGAACCCTCGGTACCCTTTTCAAGGTACGACGGTTTAGCAAACCGTTGGTTTCAGCCACTCACCCACCTCTCCATAATTCTTTATTTCTTTCCGATCAAACATTTTTGACCTGTAGTTTTATTTTTGGGAGGGATGCTGACGAACCCGCCAATTCCCTTCCTTACTTTTCTATCTTATTCGATGGCGGTTTGTCAGCATGCTGACAAGCTTCGCTTCGTCAGCATTCGAACCCTCGGTACCCTTTTCAAGGTACGACGGTTTAGTCCCGCTACCTAGCGGGATTGGTTTCAGCCACTCACCCACCTCTCCATAATTCTTTATTTCTTTCCGATCAAACATTTTTGACCTGTAGTTTTATTTTTGGGAGGGATGCTGACGAACC
>JAYRQZ010000140.1:0-1630 GCA_041910355.1 Candidatus Woesebacteria bacterium
GGCAATCCGTTTATTTATTTCATCGCCAACGTCATAAACCTTCCGTTTAGATTTACCACCAGACAGTTCTTCTCCAGTAGCTTCCATTACCTCATCCCAGGACCATTCTTTCCTTCGATTATTGTTGCTTTTCAGTAACAACTTGAGAAGTGTCGCCGGAAAGTGTCCCTTGGCAAATCTAATTTGAGTTTCATCTACATTTAAAACACAATTTACTCCATCAAAACTGACCGGCATTTTCTGTTTCAGTATCTCTTTAGTGCCATTTCCGTTAGAATTAATAAGACGAATCTCTTCAAGGTATGTCTCTCTAAGCCGAATCAAATTACCCTTATCGGTTTGATATTGATCTTCGATCCTTGCCAAGTTGCCAACCCTTGATGCCTCAGAATAAAACGGATTATTGTTGGCGGACATTCTAGCCGATGAATATGCACTATCCCTTATTTCTATCTGCTCGTCAATTTCGGCAAGTTTCTTCTTTAAATCTTCGACATACAATAACTGTCTATTAACTACTTTTTTCATTACATCTTCAAAATTACAATTTGGCTTATTCTACCTCATTTGTCGATATATGTGATCTATTGGCAATAAATACATCTTTGACGGGTTATAATCAATCTAGATATGCTGCCATAAATAGTGACAAACTATTATTTTTGGTAGAAGACTTAACGAAAATGTAATATGAAATCACCAATCTTAAATTCACCATATGTTGAACCAAATCATTATTTCAAAGCTGACGAACGGGGTCTTACCGATGAAGTTATTGAAGGTCGCCGCCCAAGTAGCTTTTATATTCCCGTTCCTCGCACTAAGACTAAAGACAAACAGCTTGAGTTAATAACTGCCGAAGGTGCCTATGGTAATGAACTCCAAAAGGAAAATGAATTCATAAACAAAATTCGGGTCAAGGTTAAAGCTTGGCGAGAAGCAGGATATAACGGAGTAACTAAGACTACACGTGACCTATTAAATTACTGGCGGGATGACACCAGGGAAAATAAATTATTTTTCTGCCAAATCGAAGCACTAGAGACTTTAATTTATGTTAATGAGGTAGCTGAAAAAGCAGGAGAAAGCTGGGTAATAACTGAACTTAAAAAAGCATCGACTGATGCTAATTCTGGTATATATCGTCTGGCATTCAAAATGGCGACTGGTTCAGGTAAGACAGTAGTTATGGCTATGATAATTGCCTATAACACTTTGAATAAAATCCGTTATCCAATGGATACTCGCTTTACTGAAACCTTCGCCATTATCACCCCAGGAATAACTATTCGTGATCGCTTAAATGTCCTCCTGCCCAACGATCCAAAAAACTATTACCTTCAACGATCTGTCGTCTCTCCTCAAGATTTTGATTTGCTCCAACAAGCCAATGTTTTTATCACCAATTTCCATCAATTAGAGCAAAGACAAAATCCTAGGTTCCAGGTTGGAGCAGTGATGAAATCTGCAGGTCTTCTTAAGGATGAGGCCGTCAAAGAAAGCCCTTCAGCAATGGTTAACCGTGCCTTCAAAAGTATTTTAGGTAAAAAAAGAATCTTAATTATCAACGATGAGGCTCATCATTGTTACCAAGAAAAACCACTTGACACCAAATTAACAGGTGAGGACC
>JAYRQZ010000141.1:0-4210 GCA_041910355.1 Candidatus Woesebacteria bacterium
ACTAATAATCGCCACCACAGGTCTAATTGTATCCAGCAATTCCTCACTTGTTCCTTCTGCCGATCCATGATGTGACACTTTTAATACATCAACTTTGTTATGTAAAATTTTCCTCCAAACTAATTTCTGTTCCATCTCACTTGTCACATCCCCCATTAGCAGGAAATTTTGATTGGTTACTTTCAACAATCCAACCACCGAATTATCATTATCATTCCCGGAGTCTTGACCCGGATTAATGATTTCTAACCGTATCTGATTATAGTTAACTATATCACCTGAAGCTAAATTACCTGAATAAATTTTTTGTACATAATTATCTATTGGCATCACTCCACCATAGAGTCTTTCCATTTTATAACTTCTCATTATCTGTCTTAATCCGCCACTATGATCACTATCCCAATGGGTTATTATCCCTACTTCAATCGTTTTGTCCCAAAAAGGAATATGTCGCCCCAAACATCCCACCATCTTATTATTCTCCGGACCTGTATCAATCAGCATCTGAAATGAACCTTGTATAACAATCATGCCATCTCCCTGACCGACATTACAAAATATTACTCTGGTCTTTCCATCCGGCCAAGTCCAAACCATTATCACTATTAACATCACCAGACTGATTAACAAAACTAATTTGATCTTCGCCATTTTAATAAAAAATATCCCAAAACCATATACCACCCAACTAACATCCACCAGTTAAATCTGACCATCATTGTCATTTCCGTTCCTCCACCAAGCTCAACTATCAATCCAAAATATTTTAATAATGGGTAAACTAACCATAAAATTATTTTTCCGAAACTAGGCATCATCAATCCTACTACTGATCCCACCGCTCCCACTAAAGTAATTACCTCTACCACCCCCAATACCAACATGTTTGTCAAAGGTGAAATTAAACTGATTCTGCCAAACACCATTGCCAATATCGGCGTAATCCACAAACCCACCCATATTGTTTCCAGCAACATGTATATTTTGATTGTTTTATTCATAAATCTTAAATCATAATTCATAAATCTCTTCGCAGTAATAACTGCGAAGTAGGCCATTATTGACAACCAAAAACTGATACTTTTAAATATATGCACGTCTCCAATAAACATTATTAACACCGCCAACCCCAACCCTCTAAACACGTCATATTTTCTTCCTAACAATTGAGCCCAATACATTATTGATACTAACAGCATAGCTCTTACTACCGGTATCTCCCAACCAATCATTGACGCATAACCCCAACCTAAAACCAAACCTATTATTATCGTCTTCTTTCGACCAAAATATTGCGCCAAAATCTCTATCAGTCCACCTACTAACAACATCACATTACTCCCAGAAACTATCACCAAATGAATAAGTCCACTGTTTTTTAAATATTTATAAAATTGTTGATCAAAACCGCTCTTGTCCCCAAGCAACATTCCCCCCATTATTCCTGCTTCCCGTGGCGGCAAACTCTGATTTATCACATACATCAAACTATCCTTATATACAAACCTGTATATAAATATACATAACAAAATCAACCCAAAAAGCTGATAAACCATCGTCCATCTTTTATTACTCACTCATTTATTATGACTTAATTCTTTTTACATATCTCAAACCGTAACGGGCTGATGCCAAATGAAATCCGTGTTTTACTGCCGCGTTCTTAATCGGCAGATTGCCATTATCAGTTTCAATTACAATTTCTTCTACTTCAAACGGACACTGTTGACATCGGCCACCAAACTCTCTAATCATTTTATTAGCCAAACCTTGACCCCGACTGTTTGGTTCAACCGCCATAGCCAATTCACAAACTCCTTTATCCCGACAACCAAAAATAAATCCCAAAATATCACCCTCTGTCTCACTAGCCACTATCCCAACACATCTTCCATTCATTTCTAACCCTCTTGCCGGAAAATACCCCACCCTTGATTGTTCTTCCCGCGTTAATTTATTAAGCACTGCCAATACCGCTTCTTTTTTCCCCTCATCTATAAATCTAAATTCGACCACCACCAATTTTACCACTAAATTCCAACTTTATCTTTAATCTTCTCAAACATCTTATCTCCGATTCCTGACACTAATTTTAGTTCATTAATATCTTTAAAACCCCCATTTTGATTTCGATAATCTATAATCCGTCCGGCAATTGCCGGCCCCACACCATCCAACTTATCCAACTCCTCCACTCCCGCCGTATTGATATTAATAATGTTGCTTTTCTGCACTCCCAAAATATCACTGTTTGTTATTGTTTTGTAATTTGACATTAGAAATTGGTCATTTTTTTTGGGTATATATATTTTCATTCCATCCGAAATCACTTCCGCTCTGTTAATATTTTTTTCTACCCAACTTCTGTCGGCATTAACTGCCAGCCCGCCCGACACAATAAATGCATCGGCAATCCGACTGCCTTTGGCCAATTTATAAACTCCAGGCTTGACCACTTCCCCCGTCATATCAATCACTACATCTATTTTTTCCGACACCTTTGTTGGTGTAATTGTTGCTTTAATAATCTCTAACTTATTATCGGTTTTGGTTGAAGTTTTCAAATTCATCCCCACCCCCACCGCCATTAACAACAATCCCAATCCCAGCAAACCATCAATTAATTTTATTTGTGGCCATTTTTGACTCACAATTCAGTATATAGCTTGTTGAAATTATTTAATGCTTTAGATCTGCATCAGTTGATATTTTTGCGTTTATAATACATTACTTATTTATATTTTAACTTCCGGGTAATAAAAGTGAGAAATCGTGAAATGAATTATGAAATATTGTCTCCGTCGGAGGCAGCTTTAGGTCTAGAAAAATGCAGACAGCAAGAATCTCAAAGGATAAAAGCAGCTGTGACCATAGAACTAGAATGGTGGAAAGAAAAAATAATTACTGATCCGGTAACAGCTTTAACAACGGGAGAATTGATCGCACTACCAGATGAAGGTAAAAATTACCGATTAATTGGCAACCTTAGAAAAAACGAAGAACCAAGAACTGTTAGACCTGAAACAGCCCGTCTGCTTGATTTAATTCAAGACAGGTGGATACAAGAAACCGAATCGTTGGGACTAACAACCACCAACGTTTTTCTATCGGTTACCTCACTCTACCGTTCATTCGATTTACAACACGATTTAAACCGATTTTCCCAATTATCCGCCCGGGGAATCAGCGCCCATCAGGCAGGTGCGGTTATCGATTTTGACCCAATGGGTTATTATCAAGGAATTAATAGAAAATCAGTTACTGCTTATTATTCTGATTTTGATATTCGTTACATTCAAGCTCTTCAATCCACTCTCGATCAATTGGAAAATGAAAATTATTGTCATGTTTTAAAAGAAAAATGGTTTCAGCAAGATGGTCATTCTATTATAAAATTTGACGCCTGTTATCACGTCTGCCTAAACCCAATTTCCATTTCCAAACTTTCTTTACCCAACAACCATCCCCATTAGTACAATCAACAACCTCCTTCACTTGCAAAACACTCCCCAAAAACTGATAATTAATTAATGCCGGAGATTATTACTATCGGATTGCTTGGCCTATCGGCCATCATTCCTTATTTGCTATCACTAATTGATATTGGTGTTTTCTTACCTCAATTAATTGCTCTATTGTCATTGCTATTTATTATTTTTAATAAATACAAACTGCCAACCATTTATCTTGTATCTCTGATTATTAATCTAATTATCTTTTCTTCAAGCGGAGTATTATCACCCTTTTTCTTTCTAATATATTTTTTACTTTTTATTGTTGCTTTTCTGTTCCCTCCCACCACCTCACTTTCCTTTTCACTTATCCTGATACTACTTTTATCTCAAACCCTAAGTTCATTATCTTCCTTTTTAACTTTATTTTCACTGGTATTTATTACTCCTATCGCCTATCTTATTAGTCTTCAAATCCAAAAACAATTTCAAACCGATACTGCCATCGCTGCTGATGAAACCAATTTTTTGCTTTGGTTAAATCTTAAATTCAAAACCGGCATAAAAACCATTATCGACACCTCAAATGAATTGCTGCCAATCTCGGCTCCACCCCAATCGGAAAATCTTAAAAAAATCAAAACTTCTGCCAAATCATTGCTGAATTCTGCCGCCAAATTATCTGGTGAAATAGATGCCAATTCCGATGAAATTTAAACTATTTATACATTTTTTTATCATACTTAATACTTGCT
>JAYRQZ010000142.1:0-2440 GCA_041910355.1 Candidatus Woesebacteria bacterium
ATTATAGTTACGGAGAAATTATTAAAACTTTCTCGCCAAATGATTTTCACCCCCCACTTTATTATTTGATGTTGAAGGGATGGGTAACGCTTTTTGGTAATTCAGAAATTAGTGTAAGAGCACCGTCTGTGATATTTTCCATTGTAACGGTGTATATAGTGTATTTATTGGCAGGCTCCGCGGCAGCAGGGTTAACAGCCGTAAACCCCCTACTGTTGTATTATTCCCAAGAGGCGCGGATGTATTCGATGGTAACAATGCTTTTAATGTTGGCAATGTATTTTTTAATCAAAAAAAAATATTGGTGGTATAGCCTGATGGCTTTATTAAGCTTCATGACTTTTTACGGGTCGATTTTTTTATTAACTGCAGTCGGAATATATTTATTATTTAAACGTCAATATAAAGCACTGGTAATAACCAGTATTGGGACCATATTGGCAATAATTATATTATTTCCACTTTTGGCTTTACAGACAAAACATTCACAGGAAATGTTGTTTACGGTGAAAAACTGGAGCTTAGTGTTGGGGAAAGCAAATCTAAAAAACTTATTATTAATCCCGATAAAATTTACTTCCGGCCGTATAAGTTTTTATCCGAAAATCATCTACTACGCAATTTCCGGTATATTTGGGTTATATGTGTTTTGGAGATTATTTAAAAAAAATATTTATTCTTTTTTGTTTTGGGTTTGTTTATTAATTGGTGTCTTGTTTTCAATTTTTACTCCAATGTTGCAGTATTTCAGATTTATCTATCTGATTCCACTAATGGGGTTAATAATCAGAAAAGATAAATTAATTACTGCCGGATTTTTGATATTTAGTCTAATGTATTTATTTAATCAAAGTTATTGGCGGGAGGACTGGAAAGAGTTAAGTAAAATATTGGATAGGCAAGTGTATATGATTGATAGTTTTGGTGATCCGATTAAATATTACCGACCTGAAGTCAAAATAAATGATATCCGAGGAAAGATAGAAGAAACAAAGATAACAGTCATTCCCTACGGGGAAGATATTCATGGAGTCGATCATAAAAATATTTTAATAAAGCTGGGCTATTTATTAAAAAATACAATCAGTTTTAGAGGTGTAAATTTGGAATATTGGCAGTCTACCCCTTGACAAGTTAGCAGTCTTTTTTTATACTGCTAGTGGTGAACAACACCGTTTATTAATTTTTAATTAAAGGAGAATATATGAGATATTTACCTTTTAAACCATTATTTGATTTCCGCCCTTTAATGTGGGACGAAGATAATTGGCCGGAATATCAACTAAATTCGGGATTAAATATTTACGTCGATGAAAAAGAAACCGAAGTCACTGTTGAAGCTCCTGTCCCCGGCATAGACGCCAAAGATCTAAAGGTTACTCTACACGGAGATATGCTTCGTATCTATGGTCGGATGAATCAAAGCGATGAAGAAAAAAAGAAAGGCAAGGTAATTAAGAAATGGGAAATGGCATCAAGTGTCGATTATGTTACATCTTTACCCCGACCGGTTGATGTAAAAACACTTGAAGCAAAAATTAAAAATGGGATCGTAACAGTCAAAGCCAAAATTGCTGAAGAAGCTAAACCAAAAGAAATCGAAGTAAAGGTCGGTTAAATTTTAAGCGAATTAATTTCAACCCGGGTAAGAGGACGATACTGCCCGGGTTTTAATTCACCTAAATTAACCGGACCGATAGACAGCCGATGAAGATCGAGAACATGTAAATGTAGGTGAGAGCACATCCGTCTGATTTGGCGTTTTTTACCTTCATACAGAGTTATTTTTAATTGATTTTGATTTAATTTTGACGGTAAAACTTCGACTTTGGCAGGTGCAGTTTTTACCACCTGCCTGCCGGCAGGCAGGTCATCTAACATAATTCCGTTATGAAATTTGTCAAGTTTGTCAGGGGATATTTTACCGATACAAGTAAGGAGATAGACTTTGGGTAAATGATAACGGGGGTGGGTTATCTTGAGAGCCAGGTCGCCATCGTTGGTTAAAATTATCAAACCGGTTGATTCGTAATCGAGTCGCCCAACAGGAAAGACTCTAGGATTTCCGGGAACAAAATTTAAAACTGTATCCCGACCGCGATCGTCACTTACCGTCGAGAGAACGTATTTTGGTTTATTTAAGGCATAATATACTAAATTATTTGATTGAGGTTTTATTATCTTTTTATCAACCACAACGGTGTCAGATTCGGGATTTATTTTATCGCCGGGCACGGCAATCTGTCCATTAATAGTAATTCTTTTTTCTAAAGTTATGGCGTCGATTTTGCGGCGGGATGCAACACCAAGTGAAGCTAGATATTTGTTTATTCTAATTAGACCCATAATATGTTATAATTATATAATAAAATGGGATTGTTTAATAGACATAGAGAATATTGCCCTTTTTCGGTTGGGCATCATAATTTAGAGTTGGTTA
>JAYRQZ010000143.1:0-6590 GCA_041910355.1 Candidatus Woesebacteria bacterium
ATTTTGAGTTTCATTCGGTACATAATCTACAGGAAATGTCATAGTCTGCGAGTTGGATATTACAATTTTTCCATCAATATTAACGTAAACAATAATTTTCTTTGGATTTAGATCTTCAGTAGTTTTGCCTACAGCAACAAATATCGTTCTTGAGGACGGATCATACAAACCGGCATATTCCGACATTCCAGCATCAACAACCAAACTCTCCGGTGTCGCTTCTGCTAATTCTGATTGTCTAATTTGTGTATACAAGATGTTCTCTTGATATAAATCAATCATTTCAGCAAATTTACCACCTGTCTGCTGGGTCTCTCTAAGCAATTCGACTGCGGCAAGCTCCGTTTGTTTCCAAAAATCAATCTGCTCCTGTCTATATTTCTCAATATCAGCATCATATCTACCGACACTATCTATCACTGAATCATATTTGGGATCATTTAAATATGCTCCTGACACTGTTGGTCCATCTACCAACACGATTGTCATCTTATTACCGCCACCAACAGTAAAAGTATCTAAAGCTGAGCCGGGTTCAAAAGCCGACGCTCTTAAATGCAATTTAACATCTTTTCCTTGTATAATTGTGATTCCTCTTTCTAACAATTGTTCTTCAGTCAAAGTGTCTGATGGTAATTCAGCTACAGCCGGTCTATCAAAAGTCGGATTAAAATCGGCTTCATCTGTTTCTGGATCCTTTTCCGGTGAGTTAACCGCTATTATCAATTGGGGTAAATTATCTTTTTTTGCAGTTTCGATTGTTTTTAACAATTCAGCCCTGTCAATATCTATCACTTTTCCATCCACCGAATAACTAACAGGAAAATTATTCTTATCAAAATTGATAACCACTCCAGACTCTTTATAACTACTATAAATCTTAAAAGGGTCTTCCGTTGGTTCGGGAGTAGGTGTAGACACGGGCTCGACATCTGTTGGTTTTGACTCTATTGTTTGTGAAGGCTCAACTGTTTCAACCGGATTAGTATCGGAATAATAGGCCTCTACTCTAGTAATCAATCCCCGTGTTGCGTTCACTACATTATTTCGATTAAACCACCCATAAGCCATACCAGCAATAACACTACCTGTTAACAATACCCGCCCAACAGACGCTCCTTTACTCACACCGACCTTACTAATTCTACCCGAACTATAATCTTCATCCCAAGAAAAATAAGATACATCTAATTTTTCTTTTTTTGGCAATAATAATCTCAAGGAATCAACTGAACTTCCCAAAGCTAGTCTTAATTTTTCTCCCAAACTCCGCCTTCTCTCATAGTCACCAGTATCGGGATTATAATCATAAAATTCAGAAAAAGATTTATCTCTACCCATATATTAATTACAAGCAATACAAAAACTTTTGGAGTCTAAAATTTTGTCTATATATTTCTAGTAATTTTACTTTTTCTTCTTCAAATTCCGGATCTATTTTGCTCATTAATTCAAGAATAGCTTTTGGATTTTTTGAAATTTTTTCCAGCTGTAACTCAAAATCCGATAATTTATTCTTATCCAATTTGATGACAAAAGCGTTTATTATAAACTGAGCAATATCTGCCAATAATGGCCGGAATAAATTTTGCTTCTGAATAGCACTTAATTGTTGCAATCCCAGATATTCAATCGGATCAAAAAAACCATTCGGTTGAACTTTCATATTTTTGTATACCAATCATACCACTATTTTACCTATTCCGGCACCACCGAAAATCTCTACGCTATCACTGTTAGGTAACAAACCGCCTCACTAGATTTCCAAATAATATTTACATATGATTAAGTAATGTTGTTGTCAATTTTATGTCTAAGTTTATTGCTAACGCTCACAGCACCCCCATTCTTCATTTGCTATACCTACCTACAATTGGACCAGGGCTATTGGCAACTCTGGCTACGACATTAGTTACGGTGTTGCCGTTGATAGTAACGGCAATTCGTATATTACCGGGGATTTTTCAGGCAGAAATGTCAACTTTGATCCTGAGGGTGTTGGTGACACCAGAAACACCGACGACATTTACGACTCTGATGTTTTCATTACCAAACACAACAGTGACGGTAGTTATGGCTGGACTCGACAGATTGGTGGCACCGAATTTGACGGCGGTACTGCCATCGCCGTCGATAGCTCCGGTAATGTATTTGTTACTGGCGCATTCAGTGGTACCAATATCAATTTTAATCCCGGAGGAACATCGCCTGATTTAAAAGACGCTGATCCCGCCAGTAAGTACAATACTTCGATTTTTATTACTAAAATAAACTCGGACGGTTCCTATGGATGGACTAAAGCCATTGGTAGTAGTGGTAGTTTAGGTTCAAGTACTGGTAAAGACATCATTACAGATACTGATGGCAATATTTATGTTACCGGTTATTTTCGTGGAATCGATGTTAATTTTAACCCAGGAGGTACTCCCGTACAAAAAAGTGCCAACAATGGTCCCGGATTGTTTGTATTAAAAATTAATTCCAATGGTAGTCATGGCTGGATTAAAACAGTATCTGGTACTTTTAATATTTATGGTTATGATTTGGCGGTTGATCAAAGTGGCAATGTTTACACTACTGGATCATTTAAATATACCAATGGTTCAGTTGATTTTAATGCCAGCTCTAGTCCTGCCGACATCGAAACACCCAAAGATCTTGACATATTTATTATGAAAACTAACTCCGATGGTTCTTATGGTTGGACCCGATCTATTGGTGGTACCTATGCTGATGAGGGTTATGGTATTGCCACCGACCCGACAGGAAATGTTTATGTTACCGGTAAATGGCGTGGCACCAATGTCTACTTTGACCGGGAATTAAATGCCGACCTTAAAAACTCTGCCGGTAGCGTTGGTTATGATATTTTCATTACCAAAATTAATTCCGATGGCACTTATGGCTGGAGTAAGAGTGTCGGTTCGAGTGGTAATTACAATTCGGAATATGGTGTCGATATTGCCACCGACTCAAGCGGTAATATCTATTATACCGGTTATTACGAAAGCAATCCCCTTAATTTTAATCCCGATGTTAATCCTCCGGACAGTATCAATACACAGGATTATGGCGGTGATCTGTTTTTATCCAAGTTAAACAGTAACGGCAGTTACGCCTGGACTCAAGTGATCGGTACTCCTAATGGAAACGTAACATCCAGGCGAATGGCCATTAGTTCAACTAATCAGATATTCCTTACAGGTGATTACGAAGATTATGCCGATCCGGTTGTTGGTACTGACTTTGACCCCACTACTGGTACTGATTTAATATATCCAGTTGCCGGCTTCGACGGTGCCAACGATATTTTCTTAGTAAGTCTCTCTGATCCTCCGGCCGAACCTACTGCAACTGCAACCCCAGCCCCAACCAGTACACCTGCACCCACAGCTACTCCAATCCCCACCAACACTTCCACCCCCACTCCGACTGCCACTCCCACTCAAACTCAATCATCATCTGGCAATAGTTCATCCTCATCAAACAACAATGGTCCTCCAACTTGTAACAACACCAAACCAATTTTCGCTCCCGATCTGTTTCAGATTAATGTTACCTCTACCCAAGCCAAACTTTTCTTCACCCCCATTGCCAATACCAATAAATTTTATATAAGTTATTCCACCAAATCCAAAGCTGAAGAGCATGGAATTGAAACAATATTACTAAAAGAAGGTGTCCAAAATTTTACTATTAATTTATTAACACCCAACACTACTTATTACTTCAAAGTTAGAGGTCAAATCGGTTGCATGCCCGGAGACTGGAGTAATACAATAAAAATAACGACTCAACCCAAAAAAGTTACCAGAGTCAGGTCTTTTTACAAAAGTTTTCGTTCCAATTTTATCTCAACCATAATTAATACTTTTGCAAAAATTATCAATCCTACTGTCGATACTAATAACCCTACGACAGTCACCTCCGATCCGACACCAACATCAACCGAAACATTTCCAGTAAAACCACTCACTCCATCTCCTTCGCCAACTGTCAAAAAGTTATGTCTTCTTTGGTGGTGTTGGTAATTTTTACAATTCCTATACTGATAACACCTGTCCGTTAGCCGGTAAAATTATTTCGCAACCCAAATTCCAGCCACTTGCAGCCTCGGCAAATTTTCTTCTGGCAATATCTGATCCGTGATTTATTATTAATCTTTCCAATTGACTTACGTTCCAAGCTTCAATCCAAGCTCTAAAATCATTCGGATCACAAATGTGTGAACCAAAACCGGGAACCCTCACTACATATGCCCCAACTTCATTTCCGTTACCAATCATACCTTGCAAATACCATCTGGCTCCCGGTGTGCCGGTAACCAGAAAATTTGTAAAAATAAATTTATTGTTAGGATTAGTACCAAATAGCCCATCAGAAAAATTGTTTACTCTTCCTTTACCCATTCCCCCTCCCACCAAGTAAATACACTTTTCTGTTTTAGTAAATGCTAATCGGCTATCATTTGCCACTGATTCCTGATGGCTTTCGACAATTCTTAAATTCTTTAAGTCAAATCTAGCCCCACTTTCTTTGGGGCTTTTGTAAAATTCGGGATCATTGCCATATCTCGGATTTAATCCGTACTTTGCCAAATCCTTATAAATTTTTAAAATTTCAACTGCCAATGGTCCGTCAAGATATATATTTACGTCATCAGGAATATCACCATCCAATTGAAAATGATGAATCATTTCGATCACTTCTTCCGCCCGGTTTAATGACAAAACCGGCATTAACGGATTACCACCATGCGCCCACGTATCACGTAATTCCTGCAACAACATCGACTTTTTGTCATCAAAACTAACCGGTTCTACCCCGAAACTGGTTGATTCCATCACTATCGTTCGGACCGGATTTTTAGGATACTCGCCAATAAAATCTTCAAATCCACCACACAAGGCATGAGCTCTTGGTCCGACATCGCCCGAAAAAACAATTGTATGATCTCCTTTTCCATCCTTTACCATAAATGCCATACTTCCGGGCATATGTCCATTGTAAACACCGGTTAATTCAACATCACTACCTTTGTTACCTATAATTCTTGGTTTGTTTTCCCTGATTGTTTCGATGTGTTTAAGCAGTCCATTAACTTCTGTATCACCATAAAGTCCATCATCACCCATTCTAAGTTGTATTTCAGCTGAATTTTCCAGCATTGTTCTAATAAATAATGCCGTTTCTTGAGACATGTGGGCTCTTATATTACCTTTTCCGGCTGCTATCAAAGCCGGCCCGCCAGCTATATGATCAGCATGTGCATGGGTAAATGCCACACCAATCACCCCAGCCACCAAATCCGGACTTTCTAATAAAACTCTTCTATTGGGATCATGACCGTAAACATCTTTTCTAGTATCATATCTCCCCTGTCGCAAACCACAATCAATTAAAAACATTTCTCCGAGTTTTCCTATCTTCAATCTATTCATTGAACCAGTTACATAACCTTCAGCACCACCAATAGGAAGTAGCGACGCAAAACTTACTTCCTCTACCTGCCTTCTTTTAGCCATTATTTGTCATAATGTTATCTGACAGATTATAAGCTATAAAATACCACCATACAATCGGATATTTCTGTAATTTATCTCACAAATCCTTATTTCACTTATCGACAAATACTGTTTTCTACCTGAACCATTCTTTCAATGGCATAATCAAGCTGTTCCCTTTCCAAATCACCAACAGCCACTCGATCTCTCATTAACCTTAATGTTTCTTCAGCCTCTGACTGGGGAATACATTCGACATTACTGATTTCACCTAAAACTGCCTGTCTCTCAATCTCAGCATAAGGTGCTTCCAATTCAGCTACCGGGGTAACATTGGCATCTGGCAGAACCACCTCGGCTCTGGTATCAGTCCCCAACACTTGGACATATTGGCTGCTTGTATCTAATTGACCTAATTCAATAAATCTTAATGGTATTAATGCCATTATTGCCACCACAAAACTAACTATCAAAGTTCTGGTATTTCTATTAGTATCATTCATACAATCAGTCTAGAAGGAATTTTTTCAATAGTCAAGAGGAAATCATTTTACTTATCCTCTAATATATTAGAGCTTATTATGTAATATATATAACACTATAAATATTTTATTAATTATCAGTTTCATAAACCTGCTACTACACCCAAAAACTAGACATTTTAATGTCTTTACCCTGTCTAGCATTGAATCATGTGTATTGCTAATTATAGTTACTAGGCAAAACCGATATACTCTATCATTATATACTTTTTTATCTCTTTATAATTCCTTTCATAACAATATAAATCTATCTTGTAATTTACATTAATGTTCTACCTCTCCAATATTCCTGCTGTTATAATACTCTCACTACAATTTCTCCTAAGCGGGCTTCGCCCGTCGTAGCTTTAGCGTAGGCGGGGATTGGTCCGATGTTTCAATCGGACTCCGACTTTACGTTGGAGCGCAAATTATTTAGCTTGCATTTTAATAAAAATTTCCAACAAATTTTCTCTTTTGTGTTTACGGTATAATACGTTCATCCTATTGCTATATCGGGCTTCGCCCGCCGTAGCTTTAGCGTAGGCGGGGATTGGCGCAATTG
>JAYRQZ010000144.1:0-4003 GCA_041910355.1 Candidatus Woesebacteria bacterium
GACAATACCCGTTTAACTATACTTTTATTTATTGTATTAGGGATTTACACCTTCGCTGATGAAATGGGGGAGACAATTTTAAGCTACGAATATGGTATTACCGCCAGTCAGATTGGTATATTTTTTGCCATAATTTATTTAATCGCCGCCATTGTATCTCAATTAACCTCAAAGATTTCTAACACCAAAAACTATACTAAGCTTATTTTTACGTTTTCATTTATTATTGCTATTACCTTTATCTTGTCGCCATTTGTCGGATTATTAATAGGTTGTTTTATTTTGATCATCCGACAATCGTTAGCCACAATTTTTAATAATTTATCCTCTGTTGTAATCAATCAAAACACCCCTTCATCTGATAGGGCAACTACAATTTCCACTTTTAATATGTTTAAAAATTTACCCTATGTTTTTGGTGCTGTTTATATCGGTCATTTGATGGATTTATATAGCGCCAAAGTTGTTTATTCTTTTTTGGGTTTGGCTATCCTTATCTTAATTACAATTCAGGCACTCATTTTTCCAAGCCATCATAAACAATACCCCTAAGATTCCTTTTATTCCCCATTTTCTGCTACAATCTATTTATGTCACAACCCAAAAAACACATTCTCACAGGAGATCGGCCAACTGGTCCGCTCCATCTCGGCCACTATGTCGGCACCCTCAAAAACCGGGTCCGGCTTCAGGATCAATACGACTGTTTTTTCATCATTGCCGACCTTCACACCCTTACCACCGCTCCCACCAAGGACAAAACTTCTACCATCAATGATCGCGTTAGGGGATTGGTTCTTGATTACCTGTCTGTCGGTATCGATCCCGACAAATCAGTTATTTACCAACAATCAAGAGTAATCGAAGTAGCCTATCTGTCCACCATATTTAGTAACATAATTACCGTTCCTCGGGCTCAACGGGTGCCGACTTTAAAGGACGTTATGCACGATCTCCATATCGAGCAACCATCACTAGGTCTTCTCAACTATCCGGTTTTGCAAGCCGCCGATATATTGATGGTTAAAGCTGATTTGGTGCCGGTTGGCAAAGACCAGGAATCACATGTCGAGGTTACCCGCGAAATTGCCAGAGATTTTAACAAATTATATGGTGAGATTTTCCCTGTCCCCAAAGCTTTAATTGGCGACGTTCCCACCTTGGTTGGTACTGATGGACAGGCCAAAATGAGCAAAAGTATCGGCAATTGTATTTATCTTAGTGATGATGAGGCAACGGTAAACAAAAAAGTCAGCACCATGTATACCGACTCCACTCGGATTCACCCAACCGATCCCGGTCATGTCGACGGCAATCCAGTTTTTGCCTATCACGACGCTTTTAATGAAGACAAAAACGAAGTCGCCGATCTCAAGGACAGGTATCTCAAAGGTACTGTCGGTGATGTCGAGGTTAAACAAAAATTAGCCCAAGCTATCAACAAGTTCTTAGACCCAATTCGTCAAACTCGCGCCAAATTTGAATCAAAAACAGATTTAATCGATGACATAATTACTACTGGTTCCCAAAAAGCCCGTCTTGAGGCACAAAAGACATTAGATGAAGTCTTATCGGTTATGGGGCTAGTTAAACAGCTTTCTTAATAAGATTTTATAAATATGCAACTCCCAAACCTTTTCATAGTAAACTAAACATTTTCTTGACAAAGACCTATAATTATGATAACATACGTCCTAGCTTAATGTTCTTTACTATCTAATATACGCAGATAGTTTAAATAATATAGGCTTGTTGCACTTTAAAAAATTGATTGAAATTACTACTTTATCTAATGAGAAGCGAATAGCATACCATTTAGGCATTCTTTCCGCTTCTCATTAGCATTAGAGAGGTTTATGTTCAACTAACTCACGTGATTCGAAAGGAGTACAAGGTGAAAGATTTTTTCAAAGCAGTAGGTCTAGGTTTTCTTGCAGTTGTATTGATTCTCGGGCTGGTCTGGATCGTCCAGGGCAACGACTTTTTCATGCTCAAGGTCTTCGGACCGAAGGTTCAGGAAGTCCAGCGCCAGATCTTCGAAGAAAGCCCAAGCTACCAGTTGGGGACTATCCAAGAACTGCAGGACATGCGGCGTGAATACATCACATCCGGTCCCGAAGAACAGATCGCGCTTCGTGCAATCATCTTGCAACGGGCGGACGGATATCGCGGCGAAATGCCAGCCGACCTGCGGGCTTTTATCAACGAGCTCGAATTGGATCAGACGCAAAGCGAACTCAAATAAATAATCAGAACCAATCTTTCATATTCATATTCAGACAGAATTAAGGAGACTAAGAATGAAACTTCCGAAGATCTTCGTTGTCTTGGCCATTGTTTTCGTTATGGCCTTTGTCTTGTCTGCCTGCGCTGGCGATCCCAACTCCGATGATGCCCAGCGGCAGCAGCAAGAAGCACTGTTGGAACAGGCTACCGATCAGACGGGGATGCCCAACATCGTGAATTTTAGGGAGCGCAAGCTTCTCAAGACGATCTTGGAGCTTCGTGATCAGGAAGGTATCGTGACTTACACCTACCTTGAGAACATGGTCCCGACCATCGTTCCCGGCGTAACAGCCATGGGTGGGAAATTAACCTTCCTTGGTGTTTCAATCGGCTACGGAATCCCGTACTCCACCCAGTACACCAACCCACAGAGGCCAGCTACCAGCAATGGCTATTGGCGAGAATTTTCTGTCCCGCAAGCCGACCCCAACGGACTATTTTCGCCTGAGGCGGCGGAGGGAACTTGGGTCATACTCAAAAACCCCACCACCGGCGCTGAAGAGACAGCCGTAGTTTACGTCGAACCGCGGATCATCGTCTCGCCATTTCAGTTCCCATTCGACCAGTAAGTAGTAATTTCATCAATTTTCGCAGATCCCATTGCCATCGGGTGATGGGATCTGCAAGTAAGTATTTTTCCCACATTCTTTCCCAATATCAATCAAAATATTGAATCAAAAACAGATTTGATCGATGACATAATTACGATTGATTCGCTATAAGCCTAGCTTGAGATTCAAAAAACTCTAGATAAAGTATTAACGGCAATGATACTAAATCAAAATAGTTGTTAAATGTTACCTTTGGTTATGTTTATTCCCAGTTTTAACCATCCGCCTACATGCCAAAAAAAGTCCCAAATTGTCACTTTCCAGGTTGAATAATAGTCGGAAACCACAAATTCCAGAGCAATATTTTTAGGGAATATTCTTTTTGCCAAAAATTTGGCTCTGAACATATGATCCCACGAAGTAACAACGATCAATTTTTCAATATTATATTGTTTCAAGATCGGTAAAGTTTTTGTAAAATTTTCAATCGTATCCCTTGACTCGTCTTCAAATAATATTGCTTTTTCCGGAATACTTTTTAATTTAAAATATTCTGCCGTCCGTTTACCCAAAGCTATCTCTGATCGGTTAAAAAAGCCAAACCCTCCGGTACCGATAATATAATCAGCCCCTGTTTTTTTAAACACAGACAGTGCTTTATTCATCCGTTTTATTTGCCTGTCAGAAAACCCGTGCATTCCGTAAAAATGACTCAAAACTAATACTGCCGTAATCATTAGTAGGCATGCATGGACTCGGACCATGGACCCCCGACTTATAAGATCGGTGCTCTAACCAACTGAGCTACATGCCCGTAACTATGGAATTATACCAATAAAGTTTGAAATCAAATCAATAAGTCGGCGACTTAATTCAAGAGATCATATCCGCTGAAAGCGGAATATCAATAAAGCGAATAAAAAAACCGCAGGTTTTTTATAAGATCGGTGCCCTGCCTGCCGGCAGGCAGGTCTAACCACGAAGCTACATGCCTAAGACTATGGGAATTATATCAATTATGTTAAGTTCTAAACAAACTAATCTCCCTCTCGTCTGTTTTTACTGAATATGCTACTTAATTCAATTGATTTACCCCTTTTTTGCGCAACTTTAATATCAGTAACAGTTCCCCCCATTTCTTGATTGTCAACGATATGTCCTAAGCC
>JAYRQZ010000145.1:0-5870 GCA_041910355.1 Candidatus Woesebacteria bacterium
TCATTACCACCAACCAGATTAATTTCTTCCGATTTTATTTCTCGGAGTCCTTTTTCTTCCATTTTAAACACTCCTACCTCATCCGTCGGCCCAAACCGATTTTTTGTAACCCTCAAAATTCTCAAATCCCCATTCTTTTCCCCTTCAAAATATAGAACTGTGTCTACCATATGTTCTAATAATTTCGGCCCGGCGATATCCCCTTCCTTAGTTATATGTCCTACAATAAAAATTGCCACCCCGGTTTTTTTTGCTAATTCGATTAAACGAAAAGTTGCTTCCCTAATTTGGTTAACTGACCCTAATGACCCCAAACTTCCTGTTCCGGTCACCGTCGATCCCACCAACATCGTCTGGATCGAATCCACTACCACTATTTTGTATACATTATTTGTTCGCTCGATAATTTCGCCAACTTCTTCAATCGAGTTAGTTTCCAATACATCGAATCTTTCGGGATTAAGTTTCAATCTGCTTACTCTAAGCCTAATTTGTTCCGCCGATTCCTCTCCCGCTACATACAGTCCACCAATTTTACCCACAAGTTGAGTCAATAACGTACTTTTACCGATACCTGGTTCTCCGGCAAACAGTATTACCGACCCCCGTACAATTCCTTTACCCAATACTCTATCTAATTCCGATATTTGCGATGTAAATACGTTCTCCGTATTATCATTTTTTACAATTAATTTTGCTAAATTCTTAACCTCAATTTTTTCTATGTTTCTTTTTCCGTTTTTTTTAGAAATTGGAAATTTGACATTAGATATTTCTTTGAGTGAATTCCATTCCCCGCATCCCGGACATTGTCCACTCCATTTGGCAAACTCATTCCCGCAATTTTTACAAACAAAAACTGTCTCACTACTTTTTTTCATCTCCCAAATTATACGTTTTATACTTAATACTTACTACTTGATACTTATTCCGTCTTTTCTAGCGCCTCTGGCGAAGTCACCATAAAATAGTACCTAATTTTACGTCAATAAATTACCCTATACTCTCTGCTCCTCCACCCCTTTCAATTACTTCCGGCTCTTTTGGCACCAACATATCTTGTTCTCGCACAATTTCTGGTTCATAATTCACTTCCCGTTGGATTCTCTGTCGTTCAATTAATTCCAGCATTGAAGCAGTCACCCGATTAAACCGTCTCCATCCTTCAGGTGTCCATTTTCCTATTGTCATTTATTTAATAATTAATAATTTAGTGATTATACCACCAAAAAACTCCGGTTTCCCGGAGTTTTTTTAAAATATCAATTTCTACTTTTATTTATAAATCACGTTCTTCTTATCACTCATCACCAAACCCAAACTAATTTTTCTTTTACCGACATCAATACTTTCAATATAAACCTGCACCTTGTCGTTTTCTTTTAATCCTACTCCTCCAACCAATTTTGATATATGGATTAACCCTTCCACTCCGGCTTCAAGCCGGACTAAAGCTCCGAATGCCGCCAATCTGACTACCACTCCGTCAACTTCTTTATCTTTTGGATATTTTTCTTCAATGTTAAGCCACGGATCATTGGTCAATCTTTTAATTGAAAATTGCAATCTTCCTTCAGATTTATTAATTAATTTAACCTTTATTTTGTCTTTTGCTTTATACATTGTTCCCACATCGTCAACTTTTGCCCAGGATATTTCTGAAATATGTACCAATCCTTCCAAAGTTAATTTAAGATCACCTTTTTCCAGTATTATTTTTACAAATATTCCAAACGGTTCTACTCTTACCACATCAGCTTCAAATACATCATCCAAATTCAGCGCATCCATTGCGTCAACCTCTTCACCAACCTTACCTGGTTCAGACACCAGTCTTTCACTAAACACCAATCTATTTTTGGCCTGATCTACCTCCAAAACTTTGACTTTAACTTTCTTCCCAATCATTTTATCCGGATCACCGTCGTATTTAGATCCGATTTGTGAGCCCGGTATAAATCCAAAAAAGCCAAACGGAGCCAAAACCACCGCTCCTCCCCGGTTTAATTCTTTGGCAAATACCGTCAGGTCCCCACCGCTCCTCTCTTTCTCTTTAAAATAATTCCAACCGTAACCAGACGCCGCTCCCCGGATACTTACTAATATCTGACCTTTGTCATTTTCCGGTGATTTGACTTGTACTTCAATTTCATCGCCAACTTTTAAATCAGCCACATAATCTTTGACAAACTCAAATTCTTTTCCCGACACAATTGCATCGGTTTTTCCGCCAATATCAATATAAATTGCTTTATTTTTTATTGCTGTTATTTTTCCTTTTACTTCCTGACCTTTTTTAAATCCGGTTATTTCTACCCCTTCCGATTTCAGCAAATCCTCCATTGTTAAAACTTCAGACTTTACTTTTGTTTTCTTAATTTTCTTGGCCATATTTTATAAAAAAATCCGCTTTTAGCGGATCACTTGAGGGATTCAATATACCCCAAATAAATTATTAACTAAAAGACTCGGATATTATAACACACACATCCGGCCAATTACCAAATAATTATCATCAATAACCGTCGCCACACAATTTCCGTTTGTAACTAATTGTTTTAAAGCTTGCTCCACGACACTTTTATCTGTAATATCCAAAAAAAACGATCGCTCAATTTGAAAATGGGGTCCGTAAACTATATTTTTTAATCGCTCGTTTCTCATCGCTTCAACATTTTGCATATTTTTGATAATTTGAATATATAGCCAAATACTATCTGATTATATATCTAAATCAATCAAAAATCCACTTCAATCCATCAAATCTTCATTAGAAAATACTTGATACGTAATACTTAATACGTGATACTAATTAATTTAGTTTCTCAATTCCGGCCACGGCCTATTTTCAGTTCGGTTTGCACCGGACCTATTGTCAGTGCTGAAACGTTTCACTTCTCTGTTCGGAATGGGAAAAGGTGGAGCCATCTCGCTCAAGTGACCGGAATTCAAAAACTAAACATTTTATATTACTAAAGCTCTATTGCTCTTATGCTCTAAAGTTCTAGTTTGGTGACTAAATTGAGTTGTCAACTTTCCGTATCACTCTGTACTTACCCCTGTCTCTTTGGAAACAGGAACAAGTAAGAATGATACCATAAGAAAGTTGATCCCGAAGAGGCGTTAGCCGATTTCGGGACCAAATATTGAGAATTTTTTCGATCATCTCACTGCTTAGCTTAAACCTTCACAGGTCTTCCACTTGCAGAGTATTAACCGGTAGTCTCCCGGCGATCTTTCATCCGCCTTTCGGCGAACAACGGATTCTTATCTTGGGGTCAGCTTCCTGCTTGAGATGCTTTCAGCAGTTATCTTATAGGAACGTAGCTACCGAGCAATGCCCTTGACAGGACAACTCGCACACCATAGGTTCCCTCGTCTAGGTCCTCTCGTACTGTAGACGAATACCCTCAAAATCCAAACGATTACTACGGATAGAGACCGAGCTGTCTCGCGACGCTCTGAACCCAACTAACGCAGCGCTTTAATGGGCGAACAGACCAACCCTTGGCCCCTTCTTCAGGGCCAGGATGCGCCAAGTCGACATCGAGGTGCCGAACCGCATCGTCAATATGAACTATCGGATGCGACTAGCCTGTTATCCCCAGAGTAGCTTTTATCCAGTAAGCCCGTGCCTATACCAAATAGGTCACGAGGATCACTAAAACCGTCTTTCGACCCTGATTCCAAAATCAAATTGCTTGGAACTCCGCCTTACGGCGGATTCGACTAGTATGTCTCACAGTCAAGCCAACTTATGCTTTTGCGCTTACAGTCCGATTTCCTGCCGGACCAAGTTGACCTTTGTGTACCCGCGTTACTTTTTTGCAGGTGCCTGCCCCAGGCAAACTAGCAACCATACACGGTTCCCCTCCGAGATCAATCGGAGTAGGTAAGATTCAAAATTAGCAAAGGGAGGTGTTCCATTGACGCCCGAAGGCTCCCTCCTACGCTCGACAATCACTAATTTCTTATCAATGTAAAGATCCAGTAAAGCTTCATGGGGTCTTTTTGTCCTGTAGTAATTAAACGGCATCTTCACCGCTCTTTCAATTTCACTGGATAGATGCTTAAGACAGTTGCACAGTCGTTAAACCTTTCATACGAGTCGTAACTTACACGACAAAGGACTTCGCTACCTTAGACTCTGTATTATTCTTATACTTAGCGATAAATATAAACTCTTGATGTCTCCACCAAGCTTGGACTATATCTTCAATAGATTAATTTCTAATCTAAAGTTTGACGCATAGTCTCTGAGGATTTCACTAAGCCTGAAATTATTTGTTCGGCAGAATATTTTCTACCTTTACCTTGTTGGTTCATTTGGAATGCTAGTTTAACAATTTCTGTCAAACCATCAATTTCTAAATGTTTTTTTTGGGACATTAAGATAATTATTTTTTGAAAAATCAAAAAATCATCACCTTTTGCTCCCAATAATTTATATTTGCTAAAAAATGGGATTATCTTTTCTTCAATGGTTCTTCTGTTATCAACTATATAAACCAAAACATCAGGTGTACCTTGTTTTGCAACAATGTATCCACAATGCCACTCTTTTTGGAACAATTCCAAAATTTGTCGATTTTTCTTATGTTGATATATCGAAAACATTGGATCAACAACCCAACCAAATTTCATTTGACTATTTGGTTTAATTGATACTGAAAAACAACCCTCACCTTCAACAAATCCCGCAAAATAATAAAACAAATTCTTTCTTTTGCTTACTGATCTTTCCTGCTGATTAACTATATTCATAGATTATTACCTCCTCGGTACTATAAATTTTAACTAGTCTTCCCAGCAAATGGTCAAATTTTACAACTGCTCTAAGTTTCACAGTTAGAGTTACTGCTGACGTTCACCAGGGCTTATATGACAAGCCACACCCTTGCGGGATAGACTCACCATTTTAACCTTCTGGCACCGGTCAGGTTTCAGCCCCTATACTTCCCCTTACGGGTTTGCAGAGACCTATGTTTGTGGTAAACAGTCGCCATGCATTCTTTTGTTGTAACTCCGACATTACATCGGAGCAGGGTATCTTGCAAAGCTTACACCCAGATAATTTGCCAAGTTCCTTAAGCATCTGTCTTCCAATCGTCTTAGTCTACTCGACTTATCCACCAGTGTCGGTTTTGGTACGATTTCCCTATATTCTAGTTACGACGCTTTTCTCGGATACATGGGGTCAATTTGATTGCTCTCCTTACGGAAAACTCTTATTCGTGCTTCACTTTATAACGAAAAGGCGGATTTTCCTGCCCCTTCTAGCTAGACACTTAAAAGCCCAATCACTAGGGCTCCAAACGTTCCATACATCGTCACGCCCTAACTTAAAACGAATATAAGAAAGCACCGGAATATTAACCGGTAGTCCATCCACTACGCCCCCTTAATCGGGGCCTCGTGTTAGGATCGCCTAACCCTCAGACGAACAACGTAGCTGAGGAAACCTTGGATATTTCGACGTGGCAGATTCTCACTGCCATTTCGTTACTCATGCCTGCATTCTCACTTCTGACAACTCCAGCCCTTCGCTTTCGCGGGACCTTCACCGTAGTCAGAACGCTCTCCTACTACTCAGTGCACAGCACTGAAAATTCCAAAATCCAAATTCCAAATTCCAATAAATTTTTAAATTGAAAATTAATTCATTAAATCATTCATTGAAAATTGAAAATTGAAAATTGAAAATTCTCGGTGCGAAGCACCAAACTCTCTCTGTTTGTTAGCAAATGGTTTCAGATCTATTTCATTCCCCTACTTGGGGTGTTTTTCACCTTTCCCTCACGGTACTTGTTCACTATCGGTCTGCTGAAGTATTTAGCCTTGGAGCTTGGTCGCCCCAGATTCCTGCGACA
>JAYRQZ010000146.1:0-2854 GCA_041910355.1 Candidatus Woesebacteria bacterium
CTGAGTCGCCACTGCCCTTTTCCAGATCACTTGATACAATTTTAACTCCTTGGCATCTATCCCTTCAGGGTCCCTGTTTGATACATTGGTTGGACGGATTGCCTCATGAGCTTCCTGAGCATTTTTTGACGTATTTTTATAAATTCTTGGTTTTGTTGACACATATTCTTTTCCATATTCCTTGCCGATATAATTTGCAAATTCCTCAATTGCCCTATTAGATAAATAAACTGAATCGGTCCGGTGATAAGTAATTAATCCTTTTTCGTATAACCGTTGGGCTAAAGTCATTGTTTGCTTACCTGACCAGCCAAACCGTCTCGCTCCAGCCTGTTGCAATTTTGAGGTAGTATAAGGAGGCAATGGTGTCCTGGAAACTTCCCTTTCTTCTATTTTCTCCACCACAAAATCATCTGATAACCCTTCCACAAATTTCTCTACCGCTTTTTTATCATCAAAAATTGTTTTGGTGTAACTATAATCACCATCAAACAATTTGATTTTATTGATTATTGATACTTTTTTACCGTCTATCTTAATTAATTCAGCTCCAAAGGTTTCTTTTTTAAAAAGCTGAGCTATTACTTTATAAAATTTTTCTTTTTTAAATAATTCAATTTCTTTCTCCCTCTCCACAATCAACCTTACCGCCACACTCTGAACCCTACCAGCTGACAATCCTCGCCTAACTTTCTTCCACAATACCGGGCTAAGTGAATATCCTACCACCCGATCCAACACTCTTCTTCCCTGCTGAGCGTCCACTAAATCCATATCTACCTCCCTGGCGCTTTTTAGCGCCTCCTCTACCGCTGCTTTGGTAATTTCATGAAAAGTAATTCTACTAATATTTAATTCTTTTTGGGAATTTGAATTTTGTGATTTGTTTGTTTCTTGTTTTTTGCCTGCCTGCCGGCTAGGCAGGGAATTTGTAATTTCTGGATGTGTCAGTATCCAGTTTACATGCCATGATATCGCCTCTCCTTCCCGATCAGGGTCTGTTGCCAGGTATACATTTTTGGCCTTATTAGCCACACTAATCAATTGATCAACAACTTTTTGCTTTTCCGGATCAACCACATAATCAATCTCAAAATCATTTTTAAGATCCACTCCCATTTTACTTTTGGGTAAATCTCTTAAATGTCCCACAGTCGCAATTACTTCGTAATCCGATCCCAGATACTTACCAATTGTTCTTGCCTTAGTTGGTGATTCCACCACTAATAAATTTTTCATATTAGCCATTGTCGACTATCATATCACCCGATGTCAAGCTTTCAATAGAAGTTATTATCATCGCCCCCTGCGAGATTAACCAATTTGGTGCCCAGGAACTTTCATCAATAATTCTTCCCGGCACACAATATACCTGTTTTCCTTTTTCCGCAAAAATACTGGCCAAAAGCAAGGTCCCGCTCAATTTCCCACCTTCAATAACAACCAATATATCGGCATATTCCGCTAATTCATAATTTAGTATTTCAAAATTCTCTCCTCTAAATACTTTGTCGGCCCCATATCTGATCACTTCCCGATTACATCCACCTACATCAATCGTCACCACTTCACATTTACCCACCAATTTTCTCATTAACAGTCCAATTGCTTGTTTTCCATAACTACTCATCTTTCTACTCCCTACAATCGCCAATCTCATATTCTTAACTTTATCACCAATTGGTAATTAAAATTTACTAATTACCAGTTGCCCCATACATCATATTATATCTTGCTATATCTATATATTCTGATAAAATATTATTATGGCTAATACATTAGATAACGAACAACATTATTTTGTAGTTTTTGAATACGGCCAAAATGCAAGTCCGGCATACATTGGTGGAAGATTTTATGTTGACTACCATACCCAAGAACTTTTTGAAGAGATGTTAGCACGAGAATCTAGTAAAGAACCTACTTCTGAAGCTATCGCTCGTAATGTAACAGCCGAACAAGCAGAACAAATATGCCAAGGCACACCTCCGGATGTTTATGTCAGAATAGCTGATGCAAAATCCCGACCAGATGGTATAAATATAGATACCGAAAGGCAACGACTAGAACAAGTTAATTTATATCTTTTAAAACGATTTGGAATAACCGATTAAATTAAAATCTATTCTGATATTATCGTCTTATCAGTCTCGCTCTTATACCTTGGCACCTTAGTCTCCGGCTCATTAAACCATTCTTTTAAAATATCACCTACAATCGGTGCTGCCACATCCGATCCCTCTCCTCCGCGCTCTACCATCACCGTAATCGATATCTCCGGATCCGTAGCTGGGGCAAAGACGGTCAACCAAGCATGAGTATCTTTACTGCCATCTCCTACTTCTGCCGTTCCGGTTTTGCAAGCTAATTGAGTTTTAAAATTAAAAAGAGGCCACGCCGTTCCTCCGCTATGGCAGGCCGCAACCATTCCTTCTCTCACAGTATTAATTGTTTCTCTACTAATTCCTATGTTCTGACAATCCGTCTTACTATCTTTTAACAAACTCATTTTACATTTTATGCCATCATTAGCTACAATATTTGTTGACTGATTTACTTGCAATGGGGTTACATCCAAAAATCCCTGTCCGATTGATAAATGATAAGTGTCACCGAGATACCACCTCTCTCCTTTATTATCGAGTTTCCATTTATTATCAGGCACCAGACCAGCGACTTCTGATGCTAATTCTACTCCGGTTTTTTGACCATAGCCGTATTTTAAAGCCCAATCTTTTATCCGATCGACCCCTAACTTTTCGCCTAATTTATAAAAATAAATATCATTAGATCTCTGAATTGCTTTTACCATATCTACCATCCCATCGGTACCACCTCTTTTGGTCCACAACCA
>JAYRQZ010000147.1:0-3533 GCA_041910355.1 Candidatus Woesebacteria bacterium
ACCAATGATTTAACTCAAATGACTTACGGATTTTCTCGAGATGATGCCGGAAAATTTTTAAAGGATTATATTGAAAAAAAGATATTGACCGAGGATCCGTTTATATCGGTAGATCAAATCGGTGTGGGTAAACTGATGAAAATGTCGGTGGAACTGGGAAGAAGTGTGAGACCGAAGATGCATATTGGTATTTGCGGGGAACAAGGCGGTGACCCGGCAACAATTAAATTCTGCCATAAAATTGGCTTAGATTATGTGTCGTGCTCACCATACCGAGTGCCGATTGCGATAGTGGCGGCTGGGCAGGCGGCAGTGGAATAATCTAGTTCACGTCAAGATTATTTATTATATAGTTTAGTTGGTATAATACGGAGTTTATAAATACTTTTACCTATGCCAAATGAAAGATTCGCTGTTGAGGCGATAAAGTATCAAGAATATCCAAACTTAGCAATTGATAGAAGACCCCAGCTTGAAAGATTGCAACGTAATCTGAATGATAGCAGGAATACTGCGGTGATAGGCCCTTTTTATTCAGGAAAAAGTTCATTATGCGTTACTGCAGCTGAATCATCAGGATATATATATTACCGTGCTCCTATGAATGATTTTAGAGAACCAACTGAATTCCCAGAACATATCGAATACTTACTAAAAAAATTTGGGCCAAAGAATGTCGGATTTCCTAAATTGATTATATTGGATGAAATGAGACCATTGAGCAGCGCAGGGAGGTCTACACCTGTTGTCGAGTATATAAATGCACATCCAAATACTGTGTGGATAATGATAAGTCAAGAAGCAGTCAATAGTGAGTTAATGACTGTTATACAAGATACAATTGAGCTTGAATTTATACCTGAAGAATTGCGTCCGATTGTTAATAAATCAAAACGATAATTATAAATTGAAATCGAAAATTTAATATGAAATTAATACTGATCAGACATGGAGAGTCGGCACATAATAGAGGATATAAAGTAGCTAGTAGCGAAAATAATTTGACGCCAATCGGAGTTCAGCAGGCAATCAGATTGGGAGCGGAATTAAAGAATACAAAAATTGATGTAATTTATTGCTCACCTGCTTTAAGATGTGAACAAACACTGGACGAAATTTTAAGAATTAGAAATGATGATATGGGAATACATCTGACCAATTTAATCGGACCAAAATTAAAACAGGAAAATTTTGAAAAGTTAAAAGCCAGAATTGGGCTATTTTTAGATGATTTAAAATATGATCATAAGGAAAACGAAACAGTGGTAATTGTTAGCCATTTGCTGCCAATTGAAATGATGACATATCTGATAATTAAGGATAAAAGAAGGTTGGAAAATGGAGAGAAATTGGTATTAAGTATTAAGTAGCAAGTATTACGTATAAAACGAATTTACTCTAGATAGTCTTGTAATTTTTTCCTTCTTGAGGGATGGCGGAGTTTACGGAGAGCTTTAGCTTCGATTTGGCGGATGCGTTCACGGGTAACATTAAATATTTTGCCTACTTCCTCGAGAGTTTTGGGAGTCTCCCCCATCAGCCCGAAACGGAGAGATAAAACTTTTGACTCACGTTCATCAAGGCTGTCCAATACTTCTTCAATTGATTCCCGTAGAAGTTCCATACTGGTTTCTTCATAGGGTGACAATTGAGTGGTGTCTTCAATAAAATCACCTAAAAATGAATCCTCGTCATCACCGACCGGTGTGGCCAGAGAGGTGGTATCTTGAGAAATCCGATAAATTTCTTCAACTTTTTCAATAGTGATACCGACTTCATCGGCGATTTGCTCTATGGCTGGTTCGTGACCAAGACGTTGGGTCAAGGCCCGGGTAGCTTTGTAAACTTTGTTGATGGTTTCAACCATATGGACCGGAATCCGGATGGTTTTTGCCTGATCAGCAATAGCCCGGGTAATCGCCTGACGGATCCACCAGGTGGCATAAGTGCTGAATTTGAATCCCCGTTTCCAGTCAAATTTTTCAACTGCCCGCATCAAACCCTGATTACCTTCCTGAACTAAATCAAGAAAAGTTAATCCCCGGCCGATATATTTTTTGGCAATGGAAACAACTAATCTTAAATTGGCATTAATAAGATTTTTACGGGCTTCTTCGGAACCTTTTTCTATTGCTTTGGCATATTCGACTTCTTGGGCAAAAGTTAACAAATCGATTTTACCGATTTCCTTAAGATACATCCGGACGGAATCAACGGTATTTTTTTGAGATAATAATGCCAATAATTCGGCACTATTTACTTTATCTTTTTTAACATCAATTAAGGCCTGGGATTCAACTTTGTCAAAAACATCGATACCTTTGTCGAAAAGATAATCAAAAAGAGAATCGACTTCGTCGATATATTTTTCCGGTTCAGGAACTTGAGTTAATATTTCATCTTGGGTAAGATAGTGGAGTTTTTTGGCAAGAGTAAGTAAATGTTGTTTGATTTTGGAAAAATCTAGGGTGGCTGGCATCGGTGTATTGTATAGGAAAATGTTGGATAAATCTAGCTTTTTGTCGCTTGTATTTTGGCAAGCTTGGCTAATGTTTGATTATACTCCTGTTCCAGAGCGGTAATCTGATTTGATTGATTGGTGTTTTCCGCTTGGGCAATTTGAGCACTTAATTTTATCAATTTTTGTCGTAAAGTAATATCCTGAATTTGATTTACAGTTTTTTTAATCTCGACCTGACGACCGGGCGAGTCAAAAGTTAAAAGAGATGAAGATAAATAAATATTTTGAAAAACAGATTGAAGTTCCGGAGGTAATTTAGCAGTAAATTGAGGCGGTTTGAAATCGGTGGATAAATTTTTTAGAACGTCAAAAAGATGACGAAAACGGTTAATTGAAAATTCAATTTTCGATGCAATTTTTGAGGATAGCAGTACCGGTTTTTTGGCTGAAAATATAAGTGTTAACAGATATTCTTCTAAACGCTCAATTTTGCTGATTTTATTAACCGAAGATGGGTTAGAAGAACTAATAATCGGAACTTTGTTGACAGGTTGAGTAAATTTTTGGGCTTCTTCGCGGATTGATTCTAAACCTGAGCCTAATTGAGAGGCTAATTTATTGAAATAATCGTTTCTAATAACCGAATTGTTTATTTTTACCAAAAAGGGCAAAACCATATTAAGGATTTCTTTTTTGCCCTTAATAGTATTGGCATCGAAATTATTAAAAGCTGAAGAAATAATAAAATCCCAGACCGGAATTGGTGAGGATAATTGGGAACGGAAAAAATCCGGATCGCTATGGATAGCTTCGTCGGGGTCTTTATATTTGCCGTCAAATGATAATACTTTGATATCAAATTCAAGATTGTCGGCTAATTCGATACTCTTTTTGGCAGCGGCTGAACCGGCAAAATCAGCATCAAGACCGAGAATTAGAGTATCGGTATAACGACGCAACAATTGCAATTGATCGATAGTGAAGGCAGTGCCCTTGATGGCAACAATATTGTTGATACCGGCTTGATAAGGAGAAATCATATCAAACTCGCCCTCAACCACGATAACTGAAT
>JAYRQZ010000148.1:0-11717 GCA_041910355.1 Candidatus Woesebacteria bacterium
AAAGTTTGGCGGGTTTTTTCCTGTCTGTTTTGGCAATTTTGTCTGGTGCTAAATTAGCCACCATAATATTGTTACTGGGTATTCCGATGATAGATGCTATTTTTGTCTTGATAAGGCGACTTGTTCGTCGAAAATCGCTACTTAAGTCAGACGGCCAACATCTCCATCATCGCCTGCTTAAAATCGGCTGGACCCGTCGGCAAATAGCTGTATTTTATTGGTTAATTAGCCTGATCTTGGGATCAATTTCTCTGTTTCTCAACAGTCAACAAAAACTTTACGTTTTTATTGGACTGTTTGTACTGTTTATTGGTTTCTTAATTCAAATTTACATTAAAACTCCCAACGAAAAAGAATATTGATATTTATTTTTATTAAATATTTGTTTTCTTTTCGGCGTATTTTGTCGAGATCCAACCACTTTTGTCATTTCCCAGATCAATCTTGTACCAGCCATTATTTTCTTCTAATAATTTATATTCTGAATTTGGGTATACTTTAGCTACTTCGGTTCCGACTGATGATGCGGTATCTCTCACTCTGAGCCACCCGGTTTCGGTTTCTTTAATGATTACTTTTGTCTCATTTACCAAATTATTTCCCGCCGAATTAGTTGCTATTGGTACGTCCGTTATTTCCGGGGTAATTATCACATCTTCTCTGACTAATTCCGCCTCTACTACCAATTGATAGCCGTTAATGAATTTAACAAAAGTATTTAAATTTTTATAACCAGGAAAACTGACAGTTAGTTTCTTATCTCCCATTCCGATATCGTCGATTCTAAATGGACTTTGTCCTTTAACTTCGTCATCTATTTTAATAGTTGCTTTGTCCGGATTGGTACTGATAAGCATAGCAGCTTTTTTCTTGTCCCCTGTTGGTTCGAAGTATAAAACAAAACCCCCTCCGTTTTCACTATCATTGCCAAATTCGTGATTTATGACAGTACTGGCTCCACTTTCTGTATGTACAGTTTTACTCCACTGGTTATTACCGGCCATTAACTTAACATTTACTTGTCCGGTTTTCATTGATTTATTATTATAAGGTGTCATTCCTGCGTCTTTGCCATCAATATACACCTTGGCATCGGGGGTACTTCTTATCTCAATACCGGATCGGTTTGATGGCATGGTACAACCGGATAACAAAATTGTCGCCAATATAATAACCCAATATTTTTGATTCATAGTCAATCAAGTATACTAAATCAAATGCTCCGTTGGCTGTTTATTATTTTATATATACTTCTTAACGCTTTGCTTTATGCCTTATTTTTTACCAGCACCAACTCCAAACCCGTTATCAGTCCGGCCATAACAGTTATAACCCTTACCCCAACAGCCGCTCCGACAATTATCCCTACAGTTACTGTTGGACTGGTTGGCGATCTCGGACTAGGTCGTCATATCACCACCACCGCCCGGTCGAAAAAAGACTTTAATTGGAGTTTTGTCAATATTTCCCCCTGGTTAGCAGAAAATGATTTTACTCTTGCTAACTTAGAATCACCAATCATTACTGATTGTCCATTCGGCCCAACAGGTACATTTACTTTTTGCGGCGATACCCAGTTTGTACCTTATTTAAAAAATTATAAATTTGTATTTAATTTAAATAATAACCATATTTTAAATTATGGCCAGTCAGGACTATCTCAAACCAAAGATTTATTAATTACCGATTATTTTTATGACAATTTTTATACCAAAACCGTCAATGGCATTACCTTTGGTTTTTTGGGTTATGATTTCGTTTCTTATCCTAAGCTTGATACCAATGAAATTATTTCCCAAATAAAGAAGTTTGGTCCCCAAGTGGATCATCTGATTGTGTCGATTCACTGGGGAAATGAATACTTATTGCAACCGGAAAAATGGCGGACTGATTTGGCTCACCGTTTAATTGATGCTGGAGCTGATATTATTCATGGTCACCATCCCCATGTTTGGCAAAATTACGAAATTTATCAAGGTAAATATATTTTTTATTCTTTTGGCAATTTTATTTTTGATCAGTCCTGGTCGTATAATACCTCACATTCTCAAATAGCCAGATTAAGTTTTTCCAAGAATGAAATTTACGATCTTTTACTATATCCTATTGAAATAAAATTTAATTCTCAACCTGTTTTAATGCCTTAACCACTTCTTCGGGTGTTTCCACCAGTTGATATACTTTTTTCTCGGTAATTTCCAGTTTTAAATCACTGGCAATCATCGGAATTATATTCTCCCATTCCTTTCCAACAAATATTAGCGGTTCATGATTACCGAATTCAAATTTGGCTTTGCTCCACACTAATCCCACCTCGGCCAATGTTCCAGTGCCGCCTTTAAATATAATATACGCGTCAGAAATTTCTACTAACTTATCCATTCTGTTTTCATAACTACTCATCTCATATATTTTATCCGCCAATTTTAGGTTAAGTGGTGAAGTGCCCTCATAATTATCCGGCTCCTTATCTTTTTTTAATATAGACAATTCAACCAAACCTTTTCCTTCTTTTGCACCCAAAGTTGCCGCCAACATTATTCCCGGCCCGCCGCCATTTACGATTATATATCCATTATTTGCCAGTAAACAAGCAGTTTTTTTAGCTAATTCAAAATGTAATTGTCCCTCTAAAGCATCAGCATCACCAAAAAAGGCTACTCTTTTAATAATTTTATTAGTTTTATTAAGCATCTTTTAACTTAAAATAATTTCCACCCGAATATACCATATCCACTCCCGATTTTATTATTTTTTCTATATTATCTAAATTTACTCCGCCGTCCACTCCGATTAAGAATTTTTGTTCCCTGTCATTGTTTATTTTTTTTAAACTCTCTATTTTGTCAAACAACCGGCTATCTAAATCTAACATACCGAAACCAGCCTTTCTCCCCATCAGAATGACCAGATTAGTATCACTGGGGATATTGTTGTCAATTTTGGTTTCAATATCAAATGCTAATCCGGCTTCCAAACCAGAATCCCTGACTTTATTGATAAACTCATCTCTGTCAGTCATCATTTCCACCTGACCAGTTATTCTGGCAGCTCCGACAAACAAGCATTTTTCAATCCAGGTTATTGGTTCTTTAACTAACAAATGCATATCCCACAACAAATTTTCAGTAGCAAAATCCAGTTTAGTAATTAATTCGGTCTGAAATGATAAACCGGGTGAAAAAATATTATCAAAAACATCAATTTGGATCCATCTTGAATATTGCGAAACCGCCAAAATTCTATCCCCGGCTTTATTAAAATCTTTTTCAGTAATTGTCGGAATTATTTGCATACATGAATTGCCATTTCGATTAAACGGCAGGAATAACCATATTCGTTATCATACCAAGCCGCCACCGAAATCATATCGTCAGAAACAACTTTTGTCATTCGGGTATCTACTAGACATGATGCGTTGTTGCCGATTATGTCGCTACTAACCAGTGGCTCATAAGAAACTTTTAATTTACCCACCAATTCCGGACTAACGCTGGCTGCTTCGAAAATTGAATTAATTTCTTCAACATTTGTTTTTCGGACCATCTTAAAAGTTAAGTCCGAATACGATCCGCATACTACCGGAACTCGAATAGCTGTTCCGGCGAATCGTCCTTTTGCCTCGGGATAACAGGCAATTACTGCCTCGGCAGCTCCGGTTGATGTTGGCACGATATTTATTGCCGCCGCTCTGGCTCTTCTGGCATCTTTACCCGGTCCGTCGACAATATTTTGATTGGTAGTATATGCATGAACTGTAGTTAGTACTCCTTCCTGAAAACCAATTTTTTCATCGATTAATTTGACTATCGGTGCTACGCAATTTGTGGTACAGGAACCGTTGGAAACAATACTTTCACCGTTGTATTTGTTTTCGTTTACTCCCAAAATGTATACTGGAATTTTTGGATCTTTGGCTGGTGCCGATATCACCACTTTTTTTACTCCATTTTTCAGGTGACCTGCAGCTTTCATATCGGTAAAAGCACCGGTACATTCCAGTACTACATCAATTCCGTAATTTCCCCAATTTATTTTGTTCGGGTCCATCTCTCCCAGCAGGGGAATAGCCTCATTACCTACTTCAAGCTTGCCGATTTCTCCGCCTTTTTGCGGTTCACTCCATCCGATTTTAAATGGTATCCGGCCGTAGACTGAATCATACTTAAATTGCATCGCATAAGCTTCGGTTTCCAAATCACCTTTAGTGTTTATTGCTCCGACTTCTACATCATATTTTTCCAGCATTATCGCCCTTAAAACTACAGATCCGATTCTGCCAAAACCATTTATACCAATTCTGATTTTTTTATTGTCCATTATCAATTCTACAATATTTTTGGTTAATAAATTACCACTTTTTCTTTGTTTGGTTCAGGAATAATCGTTCTTATAATTCCGACACCAGGGAATATCTGCCGCACTTGTAGTATTAATTCTGTAAATGAATGATAATTATACGAACTATAGGCTGCGAAAACATTATTCTCTCTCAGTATCCCAAGCCATGCTCTTTGGCTACTTTGATCCCAATCAATATATTCTGGGTATACTACAATTTCTAATGCCTTATCATCATCAGAAAATTTATGTGTTAATTTTGTATTTGGTTCTTTTCCCAAAAACACATATGCAAATGGTTTTAATTCTCCCACGCGACTAATTCTCCTTTAGTTAAAAATTCCAACATTACACCGCCTCCGCTGCAGATATAGTCAATTTTGTCCTTAAGCCCTAGATTAATTATTGATGCGCCGGTATCGCCGCCAGCAATAATTTTGTAAGCATCGGAATTAGCAATTGCTTTAGCAATTTCCTCAGTCCCTTTTTTGCAATCGTCTTTTTCAAACCAACCCATTGCTCCTGCCCAGACAATTGATTTAGCCCAGTTGATTTTGGTAATAAACATTTTGATATCCTCATCACTCAAATCATATTTATCGTCCCTTAAGTGTGCCGGTATAGTATTTGGTCTCATCCTAACACCTTTGGGTATATATGTAGGTAATTTTCCGCCAATTAATACCGTATCGGCGATATCTGCCAATCTTCCTAAGTAATTAAGTTTGTCTTCTTTGGCGCCACCCAAAATTACCACCAATGGTCTTTTGGGATTTTCGATAATTTCAGTCATTTTTTCAATTTCTTCTATAAACGCTAGTCCGTAAAATGCCGGCATTTCTTTATGAAGCATGTTAGATCTTTCTTTTCGGTGAGATACTGCTAAAGCATCATTGACAAAACATTGACAAATTTCCGTCAAATTTTTCAAAAATTCAGGATCATTGTTTTCTTCACCTTTCCAAAAACGCAAATTTTCCAAAACCACTATCTGATTATTGGAAAGTGCCGTATCCAGTTTTTCAAAGTTGCCGATATCTTCGACAAAAATACTTTCAAATAGTTCATCTCCGTTTGGATCAAGTAGTGACATTAATTCCAAATATACCGGTCTAAGAGATAATTTCGGGTCATGTCCTTCTGGTCGGCCCAATTTTCCCACAACAGCAATCTTACATTTCTTTTCCAATAACAATTTGATTGTTGGCAATGATTTTACCAATCTCGAGTTGTCCGTAATTACCTCATCGGTAATTGGAACATCCAGATCTAGTTTTAATATTACCTTGGTTTCAGGCAAAACTTCAGTTACTGATCTTAATTTCATAATCTTTTATTTTATTAATTCTTCTAACGTGTCTTTCTTCAGAAGAAAATAATGTTGCCAAAAATACAGAGGTTATTTTTAAATTATCTTCAACACTTACCGAATCGGCCGATAAGCACAACAAATTAATATCATCATCGTTTCTGGCTGCTTTTGCCTGCTTTTCCGAGGTACACAATCCGGCTCTGATGCCTCTGACCTTGTTTGCTGCCACACTAGCGCCGGCCCCGGAACCGCAAACTAATATTCCTTTTTGACCTTCAATTGCTACAGTTTCGGCAATTTTTATTGCAATATCAGGGTAATCATCTTCTTTGTCGTATTCAATTGCTCCCAAATCTCGATATTCGTAATGTTCTGTTTCCAGCCATTTCTTAATCTCTTCCTTAAGTCTAAAACCTCTATGGTCTGCCCCAATATAAATCATTTATATATTATATTATCATTTATGTTCCAAGTTCAAATTGGCGACCGACTGTTTAACTACACCATTAAACGGTCTGAAATCAGATCTATAAATTTACGTCTTCGCACCTCAACCTCTTTTTCAATCAGTTGTCCGATACTTACCCCTCAATTTGTAATCAACAAATTTATCAAAGATCATTCTGATTGGATAACAAAAAATGCTAGTAAATATACTGACAAAGTTGATATTTTATCTCTAAAAAAATTGACCATATTAGATACTGACTATCGTCTCCAATTGATCAATTCCCGAAACGATTCGGTTGTAATTTATCCCGAGACCCATCAAATATTTATCAATAGTCAAAACTTAAACAGTAGCCATATAAAAAATTTATTAAATCAAAAATTACGCCCATTGGCCCTGAAGTTGATCAGAAATCGTTTAAAAAATTACGAAGACAGTTTTGGTTTTAAATACGGTAAAGTCTCGGTACGCAACCAAACCAGCCGTTTTGGTTCCTGCTCTCATCGGGGCAATTTGAGTTTTAACTGGCAGATAATCTTATTTCCCTCATCCATTTTTAATCACATTCTTCTACACGAATTAACACATTTGGACATTAAAAATCATTCATCAAAATTCTGGAATCAGTTGGCAATTTACGATCCGAATTATAAAAACCACCGCCTTTGGCTCAAAAAAGACGCTCACAAATATATGATTTTTCCCAACTAAGTGGTGTATAATGGTAACTATATGACCGATAAATCCAATCAATTAGTCTTTTATATTCTTAGGGGAAAAAGTGAAGATATATCAAAAGATTTTTCCGATTTTGTCTACCAATTACGTGATTCATATGCCTTTGTCGACGTAGTTCAGGATTCCCCCGATACAATTTCAATTTCCGGTCAATCAATTTACAAATCCGAGCTCAAACACCTGACTTTTGACAAGCCAGAATCGTTCTCCCGTTTCTCTTTTTGTATTAAATTAACAATAGGATCAGAAGATTACATTACATTTGGTAAATTACGACAATTTTTGTCACGTCAACGTGACCTTTTTCGTGTCTTCAGTCAACAACTTAATTGTTATCTCCCGATTGATATCGACCTTGTTAGTCTTGAATTTGGTTCAGTCAATATTAAATCGTTTGAAATTCTTAAAAAATATGGTTTACGCCCAATTTACTACTCGCAAGAATTTAAAGTTTATTATGCTATTGATAAAACCGGCAAAGTTCATATCGTCAATCCTTATTTATTAAAATATATTTTCGATAAAGAAATACCCGAATCCACACTTGCTGAATTAAATTATCCAGTTGCTCCTAGCTTAGACCTTTTTTCGGCAATGCATGACAAGCGCCTTATTCCATTGGAATTTTACGAGTATTACCAAAAACCAACCAAAATTATTAACGACAGTCAATTTAATATCGATAATCCCAGTCGCAAAGTATTTGTGAAGCCATATATTTTAGAATTTAAAAAAGACACCGGTGAATTTTACACTTATGCCGGACCTGATGGTGCTTCTATGCTACTTATGTCTAAAATACTAAAAGGTGAAAACCTTGATCTTTGTTTAAAAAGGGTTTTAAAAGACGAACTTAAAATTGCCACAGATTATCTTGGTGCTTATATTACCAAAGAAATTGAATTCGATCGTGATCGGGAGGGAATTTTGACGCCCAGATTAGTTGTTTTTGTTTATATCGAAAAAATAATTGATAAAGCAAAAAGCTTACAACAAAGCCAAACCGGTTGGCGATCAGTTGATGGTAATCTTCCCAATATCACCCCCAATCCTGATTTTAAAAATATTAAGAATTAGCATCTATCTCAATTCCCACTGGGCAGTGATCTGAACCATAGACATCGGTTAATATAAAAGCGTTTTTTAGATTATTTTTTAATTTTTCGTCGATAAAAAAATAGTCAATTCTCCAACCAACATTTCTTTGTCTGGCTTTGGTGATTTGGTCCCACCAGGAGTAGGTGATTGCTTCCGGATGTAGATATCGGTAAGTATCGATCCAACCTTCCTTTTCCAATTTATCAATCCATTTTCTTTCGATTTCCAAAAAACCCGAAGTATTAGAGTTTTCCTTAGGTCTGGCCAAATCAATATCGTTATGGGCGGTATTAACATCTCCACAAAAAATAACTTTCTCTCCATGGTCGCGCAAATTATTAATATATTTTAAAAAATATTTATAAAAATCTAGTTTGTACTGGAGTCTACCTTTATCCCTTTTTCCGTTTGGAAAATATACATTTAACAATGTAAATTCGTCAAATTTTGTAATTAACACCCGGCCTTCGTTGTCCCAATCATTATCTCTGTCACCGACAATCACCGTTTTTGGTTCCAGTTTCGAAAAAGTGGCTACTCCCGAATATCCCGCTTTTTCGGCATCATTTAACGAAAAATAATAACCGCCAGGAATACCTTTGGGTATCTGGCCAATTTTAGCTTTTACTTCCTGTAGACAATAAATATCTGCCTTGTCTGTAGACATGAAATCATATAGCCCCTTTTTAACTGCGGCTCTGATTCCGGCTACATTCCAAGAGACTAATCTTATTTTATTAGGCATACACCATTTTAACAGCCATTTTGCTATAATTCGTCTGAAACCAGCAGGTGCCGGACGGTTAGGCAACGGTCTGTAAAACCGTTTAAAGTAGGTTCAACTCCTACCTGCTGGACACAATACATCAAAATAAATTAATACATCAGATATTTTTCGCCCTTGAGAAATCTGTCAGCCAATAATGTAATTTTAAAGTGGTAATTATCCCAGTTGTAAGGAAAAGAATCTGAATTTACTTCAATTTCAACAACTTTGCCTGTACTGGTTAATAATGGAACTTTAAATATAAAATTTTCTGTATGAACCTTAATCAATTTGTCGATTGGACAGGTACAAATTCCATAAACCTCTTTTTCTTCCAACTTATACGTTGAAATATCAGAATTATCTCTTATTAAGAATATATCGACCAAATTGTGCCTTTCTCTTCCCAAAGTATCGGGACTGACATGAATTTTTCGTCCTAATTTAATAAGTTGATCAAAATTATAATTCTTACCCAATTCTTCCCTAACTTCACGCAATCCGTCTTTTATTTCTTCGCCGGCTGAATAATGTCCTCCAGCAGATACGTCTAACTTTCCGGGAGCCCAATTTGAATTCGGACTTCTTACTTGATAAACAATTGCCGGTGTTGGCAAGTCTTGTAATATCCACAAATTAAATGTACCAATCCAATCCTCGTCGTTCCAAGCCTCTTCTAAGGTTTTTACCACACCACTTTTTTCAAACTGAGGAGGAATCAAAATGTCTACTTCTTCCATAGTTATATTTTACTCCTCCATTGATTTAAGCTGATAGTGAATATTTTTCTGATCCAGTATTTCCGTAAGTTCTGAATTTTTCTGATTTGACGACAGAATTATCATTGATGTTTCGCCGTGTTTTGCTGTACGTTCTTTTTCGTGAATCCGTAAATATCTCATTGCTTTATCGACCAAAATCCGTTTTGAATTTGGAATCACCAGTAAAAAATAACTGCTTTTCAAACCGCTTCGGTATTGGAAATATGCTATCGGATTAAGTAGCAGTACCAGTCCGGTGGTCAAAAATGCCGGTAAATAAAAACCCGCTCCGATACTAATTCCCACAGCTGCTGTGATCCAAATCGTTGCCGCGGTCGTTACTCCGGTCACTTTATTTCCGCCGTTTTTTATTATTACTCCGGCACCCAGAAATCCTACACCTGAAATAATTTGTGCCATTAATCTAGTTGGGTCGGCCTTATAGATTCCGTCTGTTGATAAATTATAAAATTCAGCTATGTAAATTGACAGTGAACTTAGCAATGCCGATCCAACACATACCAACATTTGGGTTCTCATTCCCGCTACTTTTCCGCTTCTTTCCCGGTCAAATCCAATTAACATTCCCAACACAAAAGCCAACAATACCCTCACAATTATTGTTAAATCCATTGGTGTCACTGTCCCGATTATAACTTAAAGTTTAAAAATTTAATTTATTAAATTTTCTATTGCTTTTACAGTTTCTACTGGCTTTTCAACTGTTATCAAATGTCCGGCGTCGTTTATCACTATAAAGTGATACTGCCCTTTATTGTTTAACAAATATTTAGCCGTATTGGCGTTAGTTAATCTATCGTATTTACCAAAAATTAAATTAATCGGTATTTTGTTATCAGGAATTAAGTCGTCGATATTCGTTTTGGCAATTTCGATACCCATATCCATATAAGCACCGACCGACATTTTTCTTTTTCCTTCTATTCCATAAGCATCTACGATTGATTTATCGAATTTGTACATATTTATATACTTGCTGGTTAGATATGAATATCTGTGAGTGTCAACTATTTTTTTTATCATTTTTTTTGACCAGCCAATTTTTTTTGTTACTCTGAAAAACCATTCAGTAACTTTTAATCTGGCAGTTTTGTTATTATGCCTGAACATCGGTGATAAAAGTATTATATTTTCTGCCAAATCCGGGTATAGTGAGTATAGTTTTGAAACTATATAAGTTCCCATTGAATGACCAATTAATATAGGTTTTTCCAGTTTTAATGCTTTAATAAACTCATAAAGATATTTTGCCTGAATTTCGAAATTATATTTTGGCAGTAAGTCACTGTCGCCATAGCCGGGTAAATCAACGATAATTACCCGGTATTTCTTTTGAAGCAAGACTCCTATTGGTATAAAACCGACCCAATTATTAGTCCAACCATGAACCAAAACCATCGGCTTACCCTGACCGGCTTCGGCGTAGTTAATCTTTATTTTCCCGATTTTAATTTTTATTACTTGAAATGTTTTGATACCTTTTGATTTTATTTTTGCCGCGTCCATGACTATAATATAGTAACTCATTATGGTAATTTCTCAAGTTGTTTTGGAAAATTTTAGGTCATACCCAAAACAAAAAATAACTTTTTCTCCACGAATTAACCTGATAATTGGCTCAAACGGTTCCGGTAAAACCAATATCCTTGAAGCAATCTATTTTCTTGCTTCCGGTAAAAGTTTTCGTAGTAATACGCTTGGTCAATTAATTAATTGGAATTCTGTTTACACTTCAGTTATTGGTGAACTGTCGGGTAGTAATACCGTCAATCTTGAAGTTCAATTAATTAAAAATCCAAATCGTAAGGCGTTAACTAGAAAGTTTTTAATTAGTAAAGTTATTAAAACTCGACCGAAGTATCTTGGTATTTTAAAAACAGTTATTTTTGAACCGGACGACATTCGGCTTGTTACCGGTTCCCCCAGTCGTCGTCGTGATTATTTGGATAGTGTGTTTGTTACCACCGAATGGCGTTATGCCCAAAGCTTGTCTCAATACCATCGCGCTTTAAAACACCGCAACGAATTATTAGATCAGATTCGTTCCGGCAAAAGTCAAAAATCAGAATTATTTTATTGGGACCAATCACTAATAAAAAACGCCAGTTTAATTCACGAATATCGCTTAGAATTTGTTAAATCAGTTAATTTATTTCTAAAAAATCATCGGAACACTGAAATGAATACGATCTCAATTAATTATCGACCATCAATTCTCACTCAGGAAAA
>JAYRQZ010000149.1:0-16018 GCA_041910355.1 Candidatus Woesebacteria bacterium
GAAAGTGGTGTCGGTTCATCTAGTGAACTTCTTTATGGTATCAATACTGTAATTACAAAAGGTAATGCTACAACTATTGCCGCCGTTTATGGTCAAAAAATTGGAATTAGTGCTCCCTCACTCAATAAATACGGAATCTATGTCGAAGGTGACAACAAAAATTATTTTTCAGGTAATTTTGGTATTGGCACAACCAACCCCGGTCAAAAATTAGAAGTGGTTGGATCAATAAAAATACCTTACGACACTACTTTTGTAGCTAACAACGCTTCAAGCACTGAATGGACAGTTTTCAAAACTTCCATTACCGGTATTGGAAACGGTTTAATGATCAATCCTTCAAATGGTAATACCGTATTAAATATTGATTCCGGTAATGTCGGTATAGGTAACAGTAATCCAACTACATACAAATTAACAGTTGATGGAGAAATTTATAGCAACAGTAATATATTTGGTAATGTTATTTACTCAAACACTCATCGGGATCAAGCCGGCGGTAATTTATCACTTCAAGATGATGGTGGTCATGTTGGTATTGGTACTCCAAGCCCCGCCGTTGCTCTTCATGTTTACTCCAGTACTACCGGCAGCTTTGGTGCTTATAGTACACCATTGCGGGTCGAAGGTTCTACCGGTTATGGCTATGCTGAACTAAAAGGTGGTGCCAAACAAGCCGGCCTACTAATAAATAGCGGCGACGCAAACGGTTGGTATTTTGGTATGAGTGAATCAACTAATCTTCGGATTGCTGATATGCCCGCCATCAGTCAAGCCGGTCTTGAAGGAGCCAAAGATGGACAGGAAGGTATTTCTATCAACACCAGTGGTTACGTTGGTATTGGTAAAACCAATCCCATCGCAATGCTAGACGTCAATGGCAATATCAATATTGCCGGTTCTATGGCTTATCAATATTCAAATCAAAATTTAATATCTATAAAAAATGTCGACACACTTTACTTTGGTCTTGATACCGGCGGTACTGGTAATACTACCAATGCGGTTCGTAATGTTGGAATTGGCCAAAGCGCTCTTATGAAAAACACTGACGGACTAAGCAATACCGCAATCGGTTACGCAGCTATGTCTGGAAATACTGTAGGTTGGCAAAATACCGCCATTGGAGTTGGTGCTCTAAACATCGGTAGTACTTCTAACAATACTGCCATTGGCTTTCAGGCCATGATGAATACCACCGGATACAGCAATGTTGCAGTCGGAAGTATGGCTCTGAACAACAATTCCGGGGGTAACTATAATGTTGCCATAGGTTATTATGCAGGAGGTTCATCAGGCAGTGGTTCACGCAATGTATTTATTGGTAATGCTGCTGGTCAAAACGAAACCGGGTCAGATCGTCTTTATATTCACAATAGTAATAATGGTTCTCCCCTAATTTGGGGTAATTTCTCAACATTAATAGTTGGTATTAATGGTGCATTAGGTATCTATACTACTGCCCCTTCCTACGCTCTTCACGTTGGTGGTACCGGATCTTTGGGTGTTGGTGGTTCTGTTACTTTCTCTGGATTACCTGTTGGTGGTGGTACCTCTATGGTTTATATCAGTAATGGAGTTTTAACTGCCGGTACCTTACCTCCCGGTGGTACTGCTTATACTGCTACCAACGGTTTAAATCTTAATGGTACTGCTTTTGGATTGGGTGGTTCTCTTACTGCCAATACCACGATTGGTACATCATCTTTTTCCATAAATATCGGTCAAGGTGCCACTCAAGCTTTTTATATTGCCAGCAATGGCAATGTCTATATTGGTAACACCACTGCCACTGTTTACAAACTCAATATTGGTGGTACTCAATCCAACGTTGACCTTCATCTCACTGGAAAACTTGGCGTCGGTACCTCAGCCCCTGGTGTATATGCTCTAAATGTTGGTGGTTCTACCACTGTCGCCAACCTTCACACTACCGGTTTTGTCGGTATCGGTATCTCCAATCCTTCTAGAATGCTAGATATTGGTACTAGTATCATTAAAATGATTCCATACACAAATGGCACTTTCCCCACTTTTGCCGCCAATGGTGAAATTGCCATTGGAAGCTCTGGTACCGGTGCCGCTAATGGTCGCATCTGGATTCGCGCCAACAACACTGGCTTTACTTTCAGGTCCACTGTCGCCACCATCGGCGACTATTCCGAATTTTTCTATATTGGCAACAATATCACCGCCGAAGAAGGTGATATTTTAGTCGCCGACGATCAAAATTCAAATCCAATCAACGATACTGCCAGAGTTACCAAAACCTCAACTCCTTATCATCCCAAAATTGTCGGTGTCGTTACCAATCAGGAACGCGGTACTAGCAACAATAACGGTGAAGATGCCCGTTTCGGTGATCCTACCTTCGCTAATGTCGGTTTGCTCGGTCACGTTTGGACCAAAGTAAATACTCAAAACGGCTCGATAAGTTATGGCGATCCGCTCACTACATCCTCTACTCCCGGCGTTGCCATGAAAGCCACTTCTGCTTCATTCATTGTTGGTTACGCCGCTCAATCCTATACCAACTCAGATCCCAACGCTTATGGCAAAATTATGGGTTTCATCCGACCAACCTGGTACGATCCCGACACCAATATCACCGCCGCTGGTCAAGTTAATGTCAACCACAACATTTCCGACACTACTTATCTCTCACTTGGCTATTCCGGCTCTAAAAACGAACTTGAAACTGCAACATATAATCTAACCGATTCGTTTGGCAAACCGGTAACTCGCATTGGCCAATTTGCCAAACTGGCTGTTGCCAAGCTTGAAGCTGGTTTGGTTACCACTACTAACCTTGTAGCAAAGAATATCGTAAGTGAAACTTCTAAATCAAAAACCATCAAAACTGCCGTTATTTCCCCTTTGTCAGATATTACCGACACCATTGTAGTTGATGGCAATCTTAACGTTCAGGGTACATTAACCGCCACTGAAGCTAGTTTCTCTACTTTATATGCTGATAATATCGTCGCTAAAAACGGATCTTTTGGCGATTTAATGTCCGACAAAATTGCCTCGCTTCGATCCGAAATGCGAAATCTTATAACCAATCTCGCCACCACCGCCCCTCCGGTTGGTGACACCACTCCTCTTTTTACTGACTCATCAAATTGGAACTTCGATGTTGGCAGTTCTCAAATTAGCCTCAACGGCAACCTATCTCTCACCAACAACCTAATTGTCGGTTCAAAACTAACTGTTATTGGCGATTCCCAACTTGGCAATGCCTTTATCACCGGCACCTTTACCGCCGGCAATATCTCCATCCGTGACAATCTTGTTGAAACCACTGCTCAAGCCCTTTATCTTCAGCCTTCGGGTTTAGGTTCAGTTAATATAATGAACAACACCTTAGTTATCGCCGACAGCGGTGAAGTTACCATCAACGGAAATCTCAATCTAAATGGTAATCTAACCGCTCAAACCGCATCAGTTTCCTCTTCTCTTTTCGCCAATCTGATAAAAGCCTCCGACATTCAGGCCACCACCGTTACCGCCGACAAATTTAACGTTGCCACATCATCGTCCACCATTATTGCCGCCGATAGTGGTTTTGAAAATTTAGCCACCTCTTCAGCCCAACTAGCTACCAATGCCACTGCCGGTACCGCTACCCTGCCTGCCGGCAAATCAGAATTGGTTATCTACAATCAAAAGATTACTTCTGATTCCTTAATTTACCTCACCCCCAAAGGTTCGACTCAAAATCAAGTTGTCTACCTCAAGTCAAAATATATTTCACCCACCTCCAGTGTTGGCGCTACTCCCACTCCGGACAATCAATCTTCATTCACTATCGCTCTTGATCAACCTCTTACCCAAGATGTTGATGTTAATTATTGGATTATCAATTAGAAAATATCTAATTACAAATTACCAATGACCAATAATAATCAAAAATTTGACTTACTCGAAAGAACCGAAAAATTTGGTATAGAAGTAATTCTATTTGCTAAAACCATTCCCAAAAATTGTATTACAGTACCTTTAATATCACAATTTATTAGATCAGGAACTAGTGTCGGAGCAAATTATCACGAAGCCGATAACGCTGAAAGCAAAAACGATTTTGTTCACAAAATTAGTATATCCAAAAAAGAAGCCAAGGAAACTTTGTATTGGACTAATATGATAATTAATACTTGCCCTGAACTAAAAAGTAAAGCATTATTAATCTATCAAGAAGCTAAAGAACTGCATTTAATCTTTAACGCAATAATCAACAAATTAAAATGAATCTATTTATTAGAAATTAGATATTAGAAATTATTTATTTATGCATTTTTTATTAGAAATTAGAAATTAGTTATTAGATATTATGTCTTTAAGTTTAACAACAGAACAAATTGAAAAACTCCAATCTTTAGGTATTAAATCTACTTTACCACTTAATAATAAAAAAACGTCCTTGCTGCCCTTATTATCCATTTCCGGTTTTACCATAATTTCCTTTGGCAGTCTGTTTTTATTAAAAAACAAACAATCCTCATCTCCAGTCCAACCAACCACACCCATCCAAAAAAATACTGAGCCTGCCGAAGTACCTACTCAAGTACCAAAATCTATCCAACATTATCTTTTAGCATCACAGCAGTTATTTACCCAGGCCCTTCAGGCTCAAAACTCAAAATCAACCGAAACTGCCAAGCTGCTAAATCAATCGATTACTGCAGTAACTGAAGCTATCAAATATTTTCCAAGTGATTCGCGGGGTTACGAACAACGCGCCCGGATATATCAAAGCTTAATTGACTCTCAACCCCAATTTCTTGAACCAGCTATCAGCGATTTTCTAACCGCTGCTAAATATAATCCCAATTCTGCTGAAATCACCCGCTCTTTGGCCACTCTTTACGGCCGCAAGGGTGACGCCCAGTCTACTCTGGCGATGTTAAATCAAACCGTCACTCTCGAACCGACTAAAGCCCAAAACTTTTACGATCTGGCCCGGATTCAACAACAAGCGGGCTTACTTCCTCAAGCCGTCAACACCTACAATCGCTTGCTCACTCTAATCTCCGACCCCAATCAAAAACAACAAGTAATTTCCGAAAAAGATGCTATCGAAAAGCTTATCTCACAAGCTCCAAATAATTTAACACCAACAACTCCAACTAATGTTGAGCTTGTCGAAACACCCACTCCTACTCTTACCTTCGAATCTCCGGCAATTCAGGCTAACACTAATCAGGGTTTAATTATTGCCACCCCCGAAACTTCCAAAGATGTTCAGGTTAATCATCTCACCGATTCCAATTCTCTCTCCGGCAATTCTACTCTTCCGTCCCAAACCAAACAAATATCTATCACCAATACCAATTTAAAATCTACATCCCAAGTCTATCTAACTATCACAAAGGGTGGCAAAAACCAGTCACTTCAGGTCCTTAGCAAATCAAAAGATTCCTTTACTGTCGGACTCGATTCCCCAATCTCCGAACCAATCGAATTCAAGTGGTGGATTGTAAACTAACGCTCCACCAATCTCTCGTTCTAAAGCTCTATCGTTCTATCGCTCTAAAGTTCTATAGCTCTATCGCTCTAACTTATCTTGAAATCGAAATTGTCGTCCCTTCGGCACTACAAGCTGTAACTGTAAACAGATTGTTCGCATCTTTAGCCACTGAATAACCGGTAGTTGCTGCCGATCCTGTTTGGGGATCAATCGGATTGGTCTTTAAATATTTATTGGCACTTAATACATTTGCCAAATCAACACAAGCCGCATTAGCCCCGGCACACAATGTCGCTCCACCGCTTACACAAGTTCCAATTTGTGACGCAGTCGCCCCAATTCCAGCCGGTAACGATCCACCGGTATCAACAATATATTGATGAATTCCACCCAGAATTGTATCGGCATCAGTTGTTCTTCTGGCATTTCGGGCATCCTTAAACCTTTTTGCCGGATCAAGTGCCACAAACACAACTGTCGTTAGTGCCGAAATAATTCCAATTACTACTAACAGCTCGATTAATGTAAAACCTTTTTCTTTTTTCATTATTTTTTAAAAATTTAATTTTTTCCTAATATTAATTTAACATCATTTGAAATACTCTTGTCAATCTCGACTTCTTTCTCGTCAACATTAATTATCTTTTTTATTCTTTCAAAATATTTATTTTTCAGTTGTTCGTCTCTAAAATAAAGCTTAGTTGTCAAATAATCATCTCTGTCTGCATTACCGGTTTCTACTTCTTTCACCCCATCATCACTGAATTTTGTTGCCGTCTTCCCTGCCAAACCGGCAGTAGTGGTTCCGTTTTCAACCAATATTTTTAAATCCGCCCAATCAGTTACCATCTTCACCGCTTCCGTCGTTGGACTAAGTTTAATACTACTGACCGTTGGTGTTAATATATTACTCTTCGGACTGCTTGGTCTAAATCCAAATTTAAGCACCAGCACCAACAATACCAAAGTAATTACCACCATCACTACCACCCCCGCCAAATCTTTTACCAAACTTCTATTGGCCACTGCCGGGGTTAGTGTCAAATTTAATACTTCCTCATCTTTACCCGTAATATCATTTTTTTTGGCTATACCCAACACCGGATTCGGATCTCGTGTCGCTGCCACCGATTCTGTCTCCATTGCCTCAACCGTTACCCCCACACCTGTCAATACTTCGCCAATTAAATTTTGATATTCCTTTGTCGGTGCAAAAACAATCACTCTTTGCTTATCATCAGCTGTTTTTTCAATTTTATAATCCCAATCAAATCCGGCAAAATCTTCCGGAATGTCCGCCCGCACCAAATCTAATAATTTAGCTTTAAAATCATTACCTTCCGGCAATGGCGGATCATTTATTTTTTCATAAAGATAACTAATCCCGTCTGCTAATAGTAAATAGATTTTTTCGCCAGATAAAAATTTCAACCCATCCAATATTTCTGTTTTTTCTTTTGAATTTATTTCCTTTTCAATTACCGGCGCCAATCCGTTCTCAATTTTATATACTTTCACTCCCAGTCTATGCCAATAAATTACCCGCATTATCCCTTTCATCTACAATAATCATACCAAATTACAAATCACTCCACGAAGATATAGCCATCGATGTCCCCCGATTGAGTACCACATTGACTCCCAATGGTGCCATTTCTCCACTTACTCCGACCGTCAAATTCCAACTGGTACCCACTTGTGAATTTACCGTTACACTACAATTTCCCAACGTAGTAATAACTGTTACCGGTAAAGTATCATTTTCATTAATTTTTAATAATGATTCTTCAGCACAAGCATCCAGCAATGCTTGATTATTTTTAACTTTTGTCTCGGTTACCGTTGCTTGTCCTTCAGCAATTGAACTCAACATCATTACACTACCAACCAATGTCATCAAAGCTCCCAACACTATCACACTTATTATCGCCGCCACTCCTTTCATCTCGACCTCACCTCCACCGAATCAGTAACTGAACCGCTTGCCTCAAATTCCGCTCTGCCTGAATTATTAATATAATTTCCGCTAATTGTATATTTTATATTTTGAGCCTTACTGTCGCCTGATGATAAATTTATCACTGCAAATTCACTAATATTAATTAAATTACTATTCAATACACATGGGTTTGTAGTTGGACAATTTCCTCCGCTTCCGACTCCCATTCTGATATTACCACTACTTAGGTCAAATATTGTCGGATTCCTACTGCCATCATTCATTGCCAAAGTAATACTAGATCCGGTTGCTGCCGTAATTGTCTTGGCATTTCTGATTTCATAATTTATTTTCTGACTTACAAACCGTAATGTCGCCGCCAATTCCCGCTGTGCCACCCCCTTACTTTTTAATGACATCATATTTATTGATATTGTCAGTAGCGCCGTCGACACCAATCCCAAAATTGCTACATATATTATTACTTCAATTAAGGTTAATCCCTGTTGTTGTTTCATATTATTTTTGCCACCAAGCAAATCCAAATGGTTTAACTGTTGACTGACCTAAATTTAACTCCAACGCTCCCCCGTCTGAATTAGTCCAAGTAAACACAGCTCCATTTGTCATCGCCAATCTTTTCGCAAACAAATCCATATTCGGATCTGATATCACCGACATTAGTTGACTTTTGTCTTTTGGATTAGTAAATACCTCCATCCATTTCTTCGGTGCTCCGATTGGCGGGCTAGCCGCAAAATCTGCTTGTTTTGCTGGTGCGCCTGCCGCAGTTCCTACATACCAACTAATACCTGTAGGCGTTCCCGAATCCATATAAGTAACTATATATCGGGCAGTAGCTCCGTTTATCAACCAACCATTAGCTACCAATTTTGTCCCCGCCAAAGGCGTCCCGGATGAATTATCTGTATTGGCACGATTAGTCCAAGCACTTCCACTCCAATAACCAATTTGCAAATCCGATCCAGCATTACCAATACTGGCAAATACCATTTCATCGCTATTCGGATTAGCCGACAAGTCCAGATTAGTTGCATCATCAGCAAAAGTTGGTGGTGTAGTTACTGTTCCCCAGGTACAATTTACCACCCCTCCAGTACATGTTCTATATCTAACTCCGTTAACTCCATTAGCTCCACTACTGTTAGCCCAAACAACCATCAAATCTCCTGATAATGATTCATACGCCAAATCAAAATCATCTACATCTTGAGCTGCAGCAACTATCTCTAGTGATGTTTCTGTTGCCGCACTCGGTTCATTAACAAACGTCGTCTTATTCCACACCGCCGCCGACAAATCAGATGCTCCATCAGCCCATATTGCTGAAATTAAATCACTCCCCGCCCTCGGGTCACTAGCCATCTTAATCCATTGCACTATCCCGGCTGTTCTTAATGGATCAAAATTAGTTGCCCCGCTCCAATTACTACTGCCACAACCAGTTGATCCCGACTTTGTTCTAAAAGCCAATTCGTTTGTGGTTCCGGTATTGGTCGAATACAACACCACCGCTTTACCGGTTGTGTTTTCATAAGCGATATCAAATCTTTTGGTAGTTGCTGTTCCACCAACCGTTACCGACCAATCCTGCGTCCAAGTATTCCCGTCAAAACAATAAATGTATAACACTCCGGTGCTGGTAGCCGCACCGACAATTGCTTCCGTCTTTGCTGGTGACGTTCTCACGACCATATTTCTTGGACTTCCTGTCAAAGACGGCATTGTTGTTTCATTTCCAAAACTATTACTCGAAGTTGTGTATGATCGCCAAGGCGGACTGGTTGTCCCATCGGTGTAAACCATCAAGCCATCATAATTCACCCCACCAATCGTTTTTCGCCAATTAGTCAACACTGTATCCAAAGTAAATTCTTTCGTCTCCCCCACACTATAATTCCAGGTTACTTTAGATTTAACCAACCATGTATCCGGATCGGTCGTTCCCGATCCTACCAAGGTACCTCCGCTATCACGGTTTCCTGCTTCGATTATTATCTGCCGGTTATATTTATCGGTCACATCACTTGTACCCGAGAAACTCCACAGATTACTGCTCACTCCTACTCCTTTGGTTCCACTCGTTATCAAACTGAAATCCCGGTTTCGAATTGATCTTACTGCTTCCAAACCTTCTTCCGCCAATCGGTTTGCTCTAAGTATTTCTCCCGACTGCCTATTTTGCTGCAATACCGGTATAAATCCGGTCAGTCCCGCTCCGGCAATAACAGTAAATAAACCAATCGCCACAATTACTTCAATTAATGAAAAACCGTTTCGCTTAATTAACACTCATCCCTCCCACGGCATTAATCAATATCGTAAAAGTCTTATTAATATCTGATACTTTAATATTTTGGACATTATTTGGTTCACCTCTTAAATTACTAAAAATCACCGTAGTTAAACCACTTATTCCTACTCCTACCGGCAACTGATAATCATCCTTGATAGTTGGTGAAGCACAACTTCCTCCAAACATTCTGATTGTCGTTCCGGTTAGACACACCCCCCAGCTTAAATTATTTTTCTTGGATATCGCATAACTTTGGGCTTTCTGAAGCGAACTGATCGTCATATTTTTAGCCGCTTCCACATTATTTTGCAAAAACCATCTTGAATTTATCGTTGTTGCTGTTACCGCCACTATCATCAGCACTCCAATTGCCAACATCAACTCTACTAGTGAAAAGCCATTATTTCTAGCCAAGTGATCCGGTTAACTGATAGATCGGTCCGATAATTGCCAGTGCAATAAATGCCACCATCCCTCCGATAACTATCAAAATTGCCGGTTCTAATATCGTAGTCAAATTTCTGGCCGTCTCTTCTATATCATCTTCATAAAATTGGCTAACATATTCCAAAGACTTATCCACCCCGCCCGTTTTTTCTCCCACCACCACCATATCAGTCACCAATCTGGGAAACAGCAATTTACATTCAGGTAAATTCAAAAAATCAGCAATTTTGCTTCCCTTTTCCAAATTAGCCGCCAAATTGTTTATCGTTCTTTTATACTCCAAATTAACCTGTGACGACCCACAAATTTTTAGTCCTTCAAATATTGGCAATCCACTTTTAATTAATGTCGATAAATTTCTGGCAAATGTTGCCACCTCTCTTTCAATAAGCAATCGGCCGATAAATGGCAATTTTAAAATCTGTCTGTCTCTCCACAAATGAACTGCCGGTATTTTTTGTACCAAATATCCCAAAAATATTATTACTGCAATCGATCCAAAAAAAACTATTCCATAATCCTTCATAAATCTGGCTAAGTTCAATAGTAGCACTGTCATTAGCGGTAATTTTTCATCAAAAGCCGAAAAGAAATCAACTAGTTTTGGTAATATAAAAAGTGATATAAATGTCGCCAGCATTATTGTCGCTGCCAACACCAATCCCGGGTACATCAATGCTCCGCTTACCTTTTTTTTCAACGCATAATCTTTACCCAATTGGTCAGCTAAATAAGCCAAACTGTCATCCAAATTACCGGTAGTTTCCCCTACCCTAACAATTCCTACATACATTTCATCAAAATGCTTGGGAAATAATGCCAGCGATTCGTTAAAAGATGAGCCATTATCAATTTTTCGTCTTATTTCCGATAGCACTTTTTTTACTTCTACCGATCCGGTCTGACTCGACAAATTATCCAAAGCTTCTGACAATGTTATCCCCGCCTTTATCATTACTGCCAAGTGTTTAGTTATCGCAATTTTTTCTACCAGTTTAAACGCCATTTATATTTTTACAAAAATTTTTTTAATCATCTTCTTATTCAATTATACAGATTTCTATTCATTTCCATAAAAGATTTTCCATATTTATCAAATACAGTTTTAATATCCACATTGATTATGTTTGATATAATTAATATCAAAATAAATCAACAATGAAACCAGAAAAGACCCTTGTCTATAAAGAACTAAGCCGTACATCACTTGAACTAGGACAAGCATTTATCAATAGATGGTTCGTTCCCGAAGTACAGAGTCAGCAAATACTAGAACAATCATATTTAGAACACATTGGAGATACTTTAAAAAGTATCGGTCAAAATTTCCCTAAAAGTGATCCGACTTGGTCTCTTCCAAGCAGGATCGACCGGCTTTCCATGCTCAGTCTTTACGATTTAAATAACGAAAGTGCTCGAAAAGACGAATTCCCAACACTTTGGAGAAACATTCTTAATAGTTTAAATACGGACGCATTATTTTTACCCGAAGGCACTGATTACCATCTTAGAAAATATGATTTTTTGGTCACAACTCCTCTGGACCTTGCCGCAGAACATGTCAAAGAAGCAGAAGGGGCAATAAAACTTTTTAATGAAACGGGAAAAATCGATTACTATTACCGAAATTTATGGTCTTTCCCCAAAGAATGTAGAATTGGATCCAAGTTTATTTATGTTGATAATCGAGCCATAAGAGGATTTGCTGTAGTAACTAACATAGTCAATCAATTTGTTATTCATATGGATGTAAATACTTGGAGATGGATATATCCAATCCCCTGCGATTACGGCAAAATAAAACCACCTCAAAGTTATGCCCAAGCAATAAAACACCAATATTTTGCAGGCATAGATGGTATTAAAATAATCGGAGAATGGCTAGATCCAATGCCAACAATAGCCAAACTATATCCGGACATAATTGTCAGAAACTAGTATCCTTCAAATTTTTCTACACTGCCTTTTTTCTACCAGTTTAAACGCAATTTATATTTTTGTTACTCTTAATAATTCTTCCAAAGTAGTTATTCCCATTAACACTTTTTTTATCCCGTCAGATAGCATTGTTTTCATTCCCATTTTTATTGCCAATTTGGCAATCTCTTCAGCCGATTTTCTGCCAATTATCGCTTCTCTTAACTCTTCATTAATTATCATTGTTTCAAATATCCCCACTCTGCCCACATACCCGGTCATATGGCATACCGGGCACCCCTTACCCTTATAAATCCGAATCGGTTTTTTTTCGTCACCAAATTCTGATAAATATATCTCCGGTAATCCCAGTTTTACAATTTCTTTTATGTTTACTTCTTCCGATATCCGGCATTTTTGGCAAATCTGGCGCACTAACCTCTGGGCCACAATACAGTTTACAGAAGAAGCAATTACAAATGGCTCAATCCCCATTTCCATCAACCGCGGTATTGCCGTTGCCGCATCATTGGTATGCAAAGTCGACAGTACCAAATGTCCGGTCAATGCCGCTTGGGCTGCAATTTGGGCTGTTTCCTGATCCCGAATTTCTCCCACTAGGATAATATTCGGATCCTGTCTAACAATCGATCTTAACCCTTCGGCAAAAGTTAAATTGGTCAGTTGATTTACTTGTATTTGGTTAATCCCTTCAATTTCATACTCCACCGGGTCTTCGATCGTCATAATATTAACATCGCGGGTATTTACCAGTTTCAATATTGCATACAACGTCGTTGTCTTTCCCGAACCAGTTGGTCCGGTCGACAATATCATTCCAAATGGTTTTTTGTAAGCCTCTGTCACTTTCTTCAGATCATCTTCACCCAAACCCAAGGTCGTCAACGAAAACTGGCGCGAAGTCGAACTCAACAGTCTCAAAACTGCTTTTTCGCCATTAACTGTAGGTGTTATTGACACCCTCAAATCAATTTTATTTTCCTCTTCCCCAAACTGAAATTTTCCGTCTTGAGCCGATTGTTGTTCATCAATTCGCAATTTTGCCATCACTTTAATTCTGGAAATCAGTTGACTGTGAATTTTTATTGGTAATTTCACCACATCATGCAATATCCCGTCTATCCGGTACCTGACTGTTGATTCTTTGTCTCCCGGTTCTAAATGAATATCCGATGCCTGATTTTTTTCTGAATATTCTAGTATCAAATCCATCAAGCTAATTATTGGTGTTTCGGTGCCTAAATTACCTCCTGCATCATCAATCAGTTTTTTAATTGATTCTTCAAAACTGCTTCCCAATTTTGATTCTCTTTCTTCCCAAAATCTTTTAATATTTCTGGTAGTTGTGAAATATATTTTCACCGGCGCACCTGTCTTTTTGCCTACAAACTCTATCGCCGTTCCATTCTCTGGATTGGCAGTTGCTACACTTATTCCCTCTTTGTCTCTTTTAAACGCCACCATCATTTGTTTTTTGGAAAACACTTCGCTAAGCAAATTCAACTCTTCACCAATAGTTTGTTCTTCCAGTTGTACAAACGGTAAACCATACAAATCAGCCATTACCTGACCCAATTGTTCATCAGTCGCCAAATCCATCTCATATATCACCTCTTCTAATTTTCTGCCTTCTTTTTCTGCTGACTCAAATGCTGTCTTCAATTTTCCTTCATCCATTACCGCCAGTTCTACCAACCGATCGTATAGTGTTTTATTATTCATCTCCACATCCACATTATACAGATTCCTTACTCTTTCTAACACCAACCATTCCGATACAATAATTTGTTTGCACAATTATTAGTATTATTCTAAAATCCACATAAATGGAAATACCGCCATCACCCCGCCGATCATCCACCGACATTTGGTTTGATCCAAATACTGGCAGATTGGGGTTTGGATATACATATGGAGAAATGTCTTTTAATAATCGACCATTAAATGCAGTTTATGGCCTACCCGCTATCAGAGAATATGTTAGAAGAAATCGCCCTCCTTCAAAAACTAGTCAACAAACACAATCATAAATTAATTTTCCAATCCGCCCCTTTCTCTTCATCAAACAATTATGACCAATACCTCAACCAATCACCACACCTATTACAACAACCAATTTTTTGGTCGCTGGACCCAGGTTTATGATTTTGAAAAATATTTTTTCTCTCCTCTTAGAAAAAAATCAGTCGAATTTGCTAATCTTAAAACACCTCAAAAAATACTCGATGTCGCCACTGGTACCGGCGCCCTAGCTTATGAATTTGCCAAATCGGGCCATGATGTTGTTGGCATTGATCTCTCTCCCAAAATGCTTCTTCAAGCCAACAAAAAATTATCTCCAAAATTAAAACTTCGTTTCGAGCAAGCCGATGGCACCGCTCTTCCTTTTAAGGATAATACGTTTGACGTTTCCACTATCTCTTGGGGTATTCACGATATGCCCTGTGATATTGGATTAAAAGTTTTGAAAGAAATGACTCGGGTTACTAAAAAAGGCGGGCATATTTTAATTGTAGATTATATGGAGCCAAGCCTACATCTGGTCGCCAAATTTACTCATCCGTTAATTAGTCTTTATGAAACTAAAAATTATCTGCCTTTTATTAAAAATGGTATCGATTCCTATCTCAAAAAAACCGGTCTTAAAGTAACCAAAAGAGGAAACTATCTTGGCATCTGGCAAATGCTATTAATCAAACTTTCTGATAAATAATAGTTAGCAATTAAATTTCTAATCTCAATATCTCTCTGAATTCATTTGTTGTTGGTCCATACCCATCCGGACCATATAGGCTAAATCTCTCTATAAACACAACCCCGTTTCTTTCGTCAACAACAGTCTTGGGTCTTTTTCCGGTTAATTCCTCCACCCTATCTAATATTGCTTCGCACGCCACACCCAAATTCAAAACCATAAACAACGGTGGTTGATGACAATTTATTCCTCTTACGGTCGAAGTTGCATCTGGGTTTAACGGATGATTTAAACACTTCCCATTGCAAAAAGCACCACAACATTTTGGGCAACAGTTGCCACACTCTACACACCCAATTTGATCAACATTATCTCTTAGATAAGTTAATACTTCCACATCATATTATATCAATATAATCAAAATATCCCCTATTTTCTTTCCACCACCCCACTAGTCTTCTCTGCTCAGACTAATATTCTGTCACCGTTCCTTCTTCGTCACCCTCACAGAAAATAACATCACTAGTTAACTTTGCTACATTTGTATCTACATCATAGGAAAAATAAGTCTTTGATTCGCAACCCGCATCCCCACCCCTTGTTATAAATTGACTGACATCACCTGTCCTGTTTGTAGAAAAATTTCCACCTCCCCACAAGCATCCTTCCTTTTTAGATTCAACTTTTGCTTTTTCAAAGGTATCTCTGATCGTATCATATCGGTAAACAACCGGTCCGGTACAATATCCGCCTCCCAATAATAAAACCACATATTTGTCACCTTGTGCTTCTTGATGATCTGACACGTCAGTTACCAACATTTGATTTTTTATCATTGCATTACTCAATTTTGTAAACCACGCTTTTTTATTATTAAAGCCAGAAGAAAACAGGTTGTACAAATATTTCTGATTTATTTCTTCATATCTCCTAAGTTCTGCTTCTTCATTCTTTGTTTTTATTAATTCATTATTTAGTTGATAATTTTGATAGCCAAAATATCCAATTATCATTGAAATTGTTATTGCCAAAACCATCTTCCCCGTCCTATTTCGAATTTCGTTGTTATTAAGTCGTTTATCAATCATTGCTCCTACCTCTTTTCTACCACCCCATTAATTTTCTCCACCAACGCTTCCAGCGACATATCACTTTTGACTACAAAATCAGTCACCCCTAGTTGCGCTGTTCTATATCTGTCTTCTTTTTGCC
>JAYRQZ010000150.1:0-3606 GCA_041910355.1 Candidatus Woesebacteria bacterium
ACTGACCAACAATGGCTTCGAGATCAGGCAAAATCTTTAGCTGGGCGTGTTTTTAGCCAAAGACTGCTGAATTTCTCCAAATTTATCCAGGATTTGGTAGTATTCATGGATTGTTTCGCCCCCAAGCTAGGAAGTGCCGGTTTTGATATCAGTTATTACACCAAATATATGGCACCTGCCGATTCCCGGTTTAAAACTGACTGGTATCAAACTACTGAAATAATTGATCCCAAAAGACCATGGGAGACTTTTGATTTTGTATTATTCGATCTTGCCCGAAGCACTGTTAAGTACACCAGTCGTGGCGGTAAATGGGAATATCAAAAGGCATCTGATACTGTAGCTAATGCACTTTGTAAAGGTAATACTGCCTGCAAAGAGGAAACTACTAAGCATATGAGAGCCGCCAAATACAACTTACAGGACATGTTCCATATCTTCTATGGCTTCTATGACCGAATTCAAAAACAGATAGAAGCTGGCAAATCAATGAGCGCCGCAGATACAAAAGCTTGTAAAATGCCGACATTGGAAGGATTGGGTTCATACAGTAGTACTGATCCGGGCGCAGGTTGGTCGACACCCAGACCCACAAGCAGTGGATTGATACCATCAAGAACCAGACCAACTAGTGGTACCACTGTTCGACCAATTACTTCTCCAGCAGTTTCGGTTGCACCCTTAAGTGGTAGTTCGCCAGTTCCGAGTTATGCTCCGGTTCCGACCCAAAAAACAGGCGGTAGTTTTTGGGATATTTTCGGTATACCCACTCGAACCCCCCGACGATAATATCAATTATTAAAAATATATAAACAAAACTATGAATACCGAAAATCAAAAAAATTATTCACCATCACCAATGTTTTGGCTGATAATTACCGTCTTTACCAGTCTTTCAGTCGGAGTAATGGGTTCAGCTATAACAGTAAAATATCTGACTCCCGAACCAAGTAGGCAGGAAGATGTTCTTTCAGCAACTGTTGGAACCGGAAGTCTAGTGACTCAAATATTCAGTAATATTGATAAGAACCTTCGTCGAGCGACAATCGACATTGATAACGAAGAAAATGAAACCCGGGGTCAGGGTGTATTACCCGATGGGACTCTTGATGAGGGTTTTATGAACATTTACGATAGTCGTTTTTAATTCGTTTTACCTACAATGTATCAAGCAGATTCTCCCTTCGGGGAGAATCTTTAGTTTCGGCAGGTTCGATATCAGTTTTCACTATTTGCCGCTCTATGACTGGGCAATTATGTTCAAGGATTTCTAAATCCTTAGGTGTTATTTCCATATAGTAAATTAAATAATTATATAAACTAAGTCGTTTTAATCTCCCAAAACATTCATATTTTGTTAAAATAAGTCTACGTCCCGGTAGTAAAGCGGTTATACAGCGGTCTGCAAAACCGTATAGGCGGGTTCGACTCCCGCCCGGGACTCACACTAATTTTCGATACAGTCTCTGACCAAACCATATCTTTTTCTTGGTTGCCACGGTCGTCCAATTTCTTGTTGTACCGCCCCACCACCAATAGGTGTTTCAATCGGCAAATTCAGTCGTTGAACTAATTCTGGTAAATGCTCAAAAAATTTTGCTTCTGATTCCCAATCTGTTTCCCAGTTTTTTCCTTTATAAAAAAGTATTTGACCATCAGGATTAACAACCCCTCTTGTTTCTGTATCAATTATTCTTTCTGCTTCTTCTAAGCTTTTTCCATTTGATATTAGCCATTCTAAATGAGATTTTTCCGAACCTTTTTCTGCAACGACCAATTCATTGTTAATCACAAAAAACATTTGTCTTTTGCTGTGATAATCACTTTCTGAAGACATCGATTGATTTTACATCAACAATTCCAAATATTTTTGTACTAAACTAAACTATCCTCTAACCTCTAGTGGAATCAATTTACTTGGCCAATCGGGATCTGGTGATCCAATTTGTACATTTATATTTTTTTCCAGTGTACCTCTATTGCACCTAGGGCAAATATCTCTTGGTGGGAATATCTTTACCTCACAATGGGGACATTGTTCACCTATCATTTGTAATCGTTGTTTTCTTATTCTCCAATGTCTTGATATTTCCATATTATTCTTTAATTAAAACCTGTAATGACCAATAAGCTAGATATCCCAAAATTAATGCTTGAACAAAAACCACTGCCCAAAAAACATTACCGGTTAACCACAACAACTGGCCATGAACCAACAAATCCCACATCAATCGTCCAATTATATAACAGCAGATCGGAAATAGTGCCGAAAAAATAATTAAAAAAAACTGTGATTTATCTTTCTCGGTTTTGATATTTTTCAAAGTCAAATACGGGTTATATATCATCTGATACCAATTTCTACCCAAAAAATACCCTTGTCTAGCTATTATCAGTGTTCCTAGTTTTAGCAAATTCTTTAACCTTTTTTCGATCATAGGTCCAGACATTTTGGAACTGTCGTTTGGCTCTGGATAGCCTTGATTCAACTGCCTTGACACTTAATTTGGTCATTTCAGCAATTTTACTGGTTCTCAAACCGTCTAAATACTTTAGTCGCAATAATTTCCCATAACCCTCTTTTAACTCTTTAAACGTGGCTTCGATTTCTGTTTTTAATTCATTTTTTAACACATCTCTTTCCGGACCTAGTGCCTTATCAGCAATTTCTTCAAACAACGGATTAGTAGAAAATAAAATTGTTTTTATCTTTTTTTTACGGTAGTAATCAATAATTTTATGTTTGGCAATACTACAGATATACGAAAATTCACTACATTTATGATTAAAATTTGGCAATGATTGGTAGGCGGCCATTAATACATCGTTGGCAATTTCATCTACCACCCCTTCATCGTCGATTTTTCTGGCAATAAACGCCCTTACTCCTGAATAATATTTTTGGCAAATATCCTGCATAAGTATCGATACTTTACCATACTTTCCAAAACCTTTATACTTAAATTATGTTTTTCTCTGCACCACAGTTTCATTCGCTTGAATTAACCGCTCATAATCTTCGTCTGGATATTTTAAAAGCTATTTATCAATCTGGTTCCGGACATATCGGCGGAGCATTGTCTTCACTCGATATCATTAATTCCCTCTATCACAACAAACTATTTAATTTTGACAACGACCATTTTATTTTATCAGCCGGGCATCTATGTTTAGCTCATTTTGCTGTTTTAGCTGAAGTCGGAAAATTTTCCTCAAGTTTACTAAAAAAATATACCAATCTTGGTTCGTTGCTTGAAGGCCATGAATCCATCGATGTTCCCGGTGTTGAATTTTCCTCTGGCAGTCTTGGCCAAGGGTTATCATTTGCCGCCGGTTTAGCTCTTGGTGATAACAATCATCACACTATTTGTTTAACTTCCGACGGGGAACACAACGAAGGTCAAATTTGGGAAGCAATCATGTTTGCTAATAAATATCATTTAGGAAATCTGATCAATATTATTGACTACAACGGTTTTCAGATAGATGGTAAAACTTCCGATATTATGCCTCTAAATGACCTAGCTGCTAAATACAATCATTTTGGGTGGCAAACCATTACCGTCGATGGTCACAATTATTATCAATTGGAAAAAGCCTATCATA
>JAYRQZ010000151.1:0-1899 GCA_041910355.1 Candidatus Woesebacteria bacterium
AGAAAGCATCTTCCACATCTCATAATCATCTGCAACGCTCCTTCACACCACCCCCTCAACACACCTGCACCTATTTTTTACACACCCATACCTAGGCGATTTTCACCCTATAATATTAATAAAACAAATAAATAATTTAGGCTGTTGTAATAGTATAAAGGCATGAATTCAAAGCTAGTTATTAACTTTCTGCCAGATCCCACATAGCTAACCCGGAAGTTATCCACACTAGTCTGTCACTCCCCGACCTCAACTGTTATTAATTTTCACACTCCTTTTCACGCGTTTTTCACAAACATATCAAACTATATCATTTTCTAAAAAATTAAGGCTAAATTCCCTCTCTTCCCTACATCATACAACTGGCAGATTTTTTTCAAAAGCTCCCCTTACCTCTATAAAAAACCTAGCTTATATTATCTATAACTACATCAAAAAATAATTACACCAGCTTAATCAAACTGCTTTAAAATTAACTAATTTATAATTACTATAGGATATAAATAATACACACAGTAATTTATTAACTGATCCAGCTGGTTGTTAAAAACAATAGGATAAATACTCCGCCCCCTAAAGAAATGTATTCTATGGCCGTACGCCTGAACAGACGTTCAGAATAATAAGCCTGGCTTAAGCCTAACAGCATATAGACCGCAGTCGTAACCGCTATCGCCTGCACTGTTGGTTCGGCCGGCCAAAAAGACAATGTCAGAACCACCTGTGAAACGATCAAGGCCAAAACCAAAGTCATCTTAAATAATCTCTTAGTTAACAAATCCTCCAACTCGAATGACCAAAGCGTCTGAAAGATCATCAGACCGCAAATCAAGGTCAAAATCAACGTTAGGAAAACAAAATTAAATCTTAGAGAGAATGTGACATTGGCAATGATAAAAACCGAAATAAGCGTAAATAACAGCCCTACCGAATGAGCTGCACGCAGTAGTGCAATAGTTCTGATCGCAGCGATATTATAAACGTTTTGATTTAAAAATATTAAATATATTGACACTCCATACACTGCCATAAACGGCAGCCTTGTCAACCACCTTTCAGGCAATAATTGAAAAAATAACGCCATCGCGAATGTGAAAAAAAACGGTAATATCGGCAAAACAAAATACTTAATTCCCGCCAAATCCCTTCTCAGCACCCAAACAGTTACCAAACCCGCCGCTACAGCCAGCAAAAAAGATAACAAATAAAGACTCCTGCCTTCAGACAATAACGACACTGTCAAACCTCCGGTCATTAAGATTGAAAAAAAGACCAAAATCTGCCTTTTAGAAATTCCCAACCGCTCCGGCACCTTGATCCTGCTTGTCCTCACAGTCATCGGATTCTTTGTCGGTTTTTTCTTCTTTACCAAAAACTTCATCTCACCCTCCCCTTTTTCTTAGGTTTTTTATCCATCTCTACTTCCCCATTTGCTGTACCGGTCACTTGACGATAATGAAAAAGCCCAATCGCTAGGGCATCAACTGCATCATCCAAATAACCCTCATCAGGCTTTTTCCACTCGTCAACTCCAAGTATTTTTGCTACAGCATCCTGGATCATCAGCTTATCCGCCTTGCCGCTCCCGGCAATTTCTTTCTTAATACTCAAACCTTGATACTCAAAACCTGGCAGTCCGTATTTTGCCGCAGTAACCATAACTACACCACGCCCCTGACCAACAGTTATTGCCGTTTTGGCATTTACCCCAAAAAACAAATTTTCGATCACTACAGCCTGAGGCATATATTTTGTAAACAGATTATCTAACCCCATCATCAGCATCAACAGCCGATCCGGCATAAAGATATTTTTGGGAGTCGAAATACAACCGTACTCGACCAAAACAGGCTTAATACCTGCCACATTCAGCACACCGAATCCGGTTGTAGCGGTACC
>JAYRQZ010000152.1:0-4170 GCA_041910355.1 Candidatus Woesebacteria bacterium
ACATTTTCTGCAGGTTTTGGTTAAAATTTTCTTTTTTCGACCATCTTTTAGCCAAAAATAATGTATAAATTCCCATGTCAAAATTGGCATTAATCGGTAAATAATCAAAAGATAATGCCTTGCCTTCCGACACCGCCTTTACCAATCTCATCAGCCCTCTTTGTTTGGCCATACTCACTCCATGTATCCTCATTCTGTCAATTCCATATATCGCTTTATTGGCCATATATTCACCAACAATATTTACGTGACCGGTTTTTGCTGACATTAATGCTGCTTGTGAGAAGTATATTCCTTCCGCCCCGATACAGACTTGATTCTGTTGAGTATCACGACCAAAACAAAATTTTACAAAATTAATATTAACTTCACCCATATACTCAATACCATCAGAATCGACCCCGATTGCTTTGGCCACCTCCATTATTCCTTTGCTAATCGCCACAATTACATCAAAATCATTCCAAGGAAATTCACTTGCCTGCATTGAAATGGGTGCATCTGCCATAATATCGAGCGCTGCCCGGGCTGGTCCACCCTTATGCCAGATTTTTTCATTTTTGGGAAGTGGTATTTCTTGCCAATCGTCTTTAATCGGATGCTTAACCTTAAGCACTATACAATCTACCCCGTTTATGATTCTATCTTCGGTTGCAAATCTATCTGGTTTACTATTAACAATTTCTTCCAATGGTATAAAATGGGTTTCTATGTTCAATTCTTTTGGTTCAAATCTGGTTGCCATTTCCATTGATAAATCCATCATCATGTGTTCGGCTAATGCCACCATTTGTTCATCGCCTTCAGCTATTTTTTTGCTTGATTTTCGCAACATTTCTAACGCGGTTTGGTTGCATTGTTGCATATATTCTCTTACTTCCAAAATCGGATAATTATCGATTTTTCTTCTCATTCCGATTAACATTCTGGCGGTCTGTCTCCACCAATTTGCCGGTTCACTCTCGATTATTACTGGAAATTGAGAGATGTCATTTCTCAATTTAATCCTTGTGTCTTGTAATTTTTCTTTTGTCGTCACTTGATTTCGGTTAATTCATTATAGAACAAACACTACGTATGTAGTAGGAAATTTTGTTAAACTAACAGTATAGCATCAAAAGATAAGTTAGTTTCCATTTTTGAATCCAAAAAATTTAAACAGGTAATTTTCGCCATCGGTTTAATTTTTATAATACTTACAGCCATCATTACTATCAATCCCGAACCGTTTCTTCGTTTCGGTTATCCCGGTATTTTTATTTTTAATCTTTTTGGTCCGGGGGCTTTTTTAATACCATCGCTCGCCCGACATTTTAATATTTACTTACTTGCCATAATTTCATCTTTAGGTATGGCCTTAAATGATTGTATTAGCTGGTTTATCGGTTCTTATGGACACGAATTGATTCCCCGTTCCAAAAAAGTAGAAAGACTAGAAAAAAGTATCAACCGGTTTGGTGTTTACGCTCTCTTTTTTTGGGCACTGATTCCTTTTCCTTACGATCTTATCGGTGTCATCGCCGGCTATTTAGGTATCTCTTTTTCCAAGTTTATTGTACCGACCTTTTTGGGTCGTTTTATTAGGTTTGTTTTTATGGGTATCGGTATTATTAAATTATTCCCGCTTGGTTTTTAACCGGTTTTCATTAGGGACATTACCAGATTTTTAAGTATTTGCCAGTTATCAATTATCAGCCATGATAAAACTATCACCGTTCCCGGAAATATCACCAAATTTTCAAACCATTTTCCGGTTTTAATTCTCCACGATTTAATTGGCGGAAAACCAAATTTTATTCTAAGTGGAAACATTATTGGCAACCCCTCCTCGGTAATTCCATCGGCTGCTAAATGGGAAATAATTCCAATCATTAACGAATTAATAACAATTTGATAATCAACAAAATTAGGATTTAAAATTCTTGGTAGTAACCAGTAGCTAATTTTATAAGTAAGCATTACTCCCAAAATAGAATGTGATAAAGTTCGATGGGGTCCAAAAATATTTTTAATTATTTTTCCCAATCCTTCACCACCCGGCAGCAAATCCCATAGTCTATTTGACGCCTGATCAATATCTGGCAATAGTGATCCGATTATATTGGCAACCAATACTAACATAAAAGTTGGTAGGTTAATTTTATCGGGGGTGTAAATTGATGTCATTGCCACTAAAGCCGTAAAAGCGATTAGATTATGTGTTTTGGCAATCATAACTAAGTATAACTTTTTATTATTAATCTTAATTATGTCATAATTTTATTAATGCTACGGTCAATAATTAAATGGCTGTTTTTGTTTCTATTGTTATTAGATTTAGGTTTTTTAAACTATAAAATATATACTTCGTTACAAATGCAATCGCCTGTTCCTTCTCCAGATTGCCCCAATTCCTGTGTAGCTAAAATTAGTCAAGCCATTGTTTCGATTCCGACACCTACAATCTCTAACCCGTTACCAACTTCCACCAAAACGCCTAATCGACCACCGGTAATTCAAACCAAAAAATCCCGTACTGTTTCCTATCTGCCCGTTCCGGGTAGTGGCGAAACTCTAAGTAATTCATGGGTAAATTTACCGGGTACTGAATTTAATTTTAATACTGCCGATTATCCAGATCTTAAAGAAGCATATTTTGAAGCCAATCTGAAATTATTGAACGGCAATGGCTTAGCTTATATCAGGTTGTTCGATATAACAGCCGGAATTGAAGTCTGGGGAAGTGAAGTTCAAACTTCAAGTCAGGATTATACCGTTATCGTTTCCGGCAAAATCACTCTTCGTTCTGGTAACCATACTTATCGGGTACAAGCTAAAAGTTTAACTGCTGACACTACTGTTTTTAACTCCAGCCGGATTAAATTAGTCTCTGAATTTTAAAATAAAATTTTACAATCTAAATTTTTCGTCTTTCAGGCGGAAGTGCTTCAATTAAATTATTTATTAATATATTCACATCAGGCGCATCGTTTTTGTTTTCCTGAATAATAATATTTCCAATTGTCAACCGGACCCGTTTTCCAAAATTCAAATTGTCAGATACTGACCTTACCTTGTCAACTGTCCGTAAAAAACCTGGTTTTTTTGATATGCTTTTTTCTTTATCATCACCCCGGTTATAAGGTTCCAAATAATCTATTCCTACTGGCACATAGACGATTGGTGATAATATTTCACCCCATATTCTTAACCCTCCCCCTTCTACGTCTCCCATTTTACCGTCTTTACTTCGGGTTCCTTCAGGACAAATAAATGTTCTTACCGATTTACCCGACCTTTTTATCGCTAATTGCTTCTTTATCCAATCTTTATAGGTTTTTTTTGCTTGTTCTTCTGAATATACAGTTGGTACCTGATACGCCTGGATAATCCTTGGTGTGTCTACCCCAGCCATTTGGGCTATTTTGACTAATCTTACATAATCCTGACTTTTTGGGTCTTCGGGGTCTGTGTGTGAGTATGATACCGGAGCAATTAATTCCCAATTATGTTTGACGCCACTGTTTATTTTTGCAAGCGACAATAACAATTGTATCATTCCCAACCTTTCTGGATCAATTCTTTGAATAATATGTCCTCCAAACACTGGATCGGGGTATGACAGATGATTGGTATATACTCCGATACTCAAGTCAGGTCGTCTGATTAATAGATCCTTTAGGGCGTCAATTTTAGCAGACGTTTCCGGACTCATGTCAATTTTATAAAGTATCGGCGGTAACACCCCAAACGCTAGTTCTCTAACTATTTCTGTTTGTCTAGTTGATGCCATAAAATTTCTAGTTAATTCTACCAATAAAAAATTATTATACTAGCATTTAAACATTGAAATTACAAAAATTTGGAATATAATTAAAAATTGTACTTTAAAAACACGGAGCAACATCGACAAATAAGGAGTCGCTTATAAGAAATAGTTAAATTCATCAAAAGCATCATTTAATCAAATTAAGCCCACGAAATAGAAGAAAGAGGAATAATGAATCTGCAGCAATACTTTAAAAACAACGTTGATCAACAAGTCCCGGGTTACGATGATGCGTTGTACGAAGCAGAATCGCTTAGTTATTTGTACATTGTTACCCAGGAAAGATATGATCTCCTGAAAAAAGCTCTGGACTCCAGCTCCGGCCCGGTCAGCTACTTGGACAGTTGTGGCATCGACAAGGC
>JAYRQZ010000153.1:0-1503 GCA_041910355.1 Candidatus Woesebacteria bacterium
CCGCTGCTATTCCCAATTTTTCCGCTCAAAGAATACTTCAACTAATTAACGCCGGTTACGACACTCCGGATAAATTATTAAACATTACCATTTCAGAACTTGAATCTCTTCCCGGATTCCAATCAACTTTAGCCCGGAAAGTTTTTGATGGTATCAATCTCCGTCGAAATTGGATTAAATCCATTCTGGAAAACGTCTCCCTAAAGCTCTATCGCTCTAACGCTCTAACGCTCCAAGATACTTCTTTCTGCATCACCGGTACTCTGTCCCAACCTCGAAAACAAATTGAAAATTTAATAATTGAATCTGGCGGCAAAGTTCAATCCACTGTTACTGCCAACACCAATTATCTAATCTGCAACCAAGCCTCAAACTCTGACAAATATCAAACGGCAATAAAATTAAATATTCCCATTATTACCGAAGAACAACTTATAATATTAGCAGAGAGAGGTTAAAACTGCTAATATATATATCAAATTAATATATTCCTATCTATACACTATATTTATATATCTTTATATATCATGTTATTATTAAACTAATCAATGATTCTATTAATTGGTCTCGGCAACCCCGGTAAAAAATATCTCAAAACCCGCCACAATATTGGTCATCAGTTAATTGATCAGCTTCAAAAGCTAAATCTACCCGGTCTAAAATTAGCTAAAAATGACAGCTATATGAACGAGTCGGGATTATCGGTTCAAAAAATTGTTCACTTTTACAAAATTCCTCTAAATAAATTTTACTTAATCCACGATGATTTAGATTTACCGGTAGGGGAGTACCGGATTCAATTCGACCGCGGACCAGCCGGACATCATGGGGTTGAGTCAGTTATTGCCCATCTTAGCTCCCAAGCTTTCAACCGCATCCGCATTGGCGTCGGCCATCCTCACGATAATATCCCCGTCGAAGATTATGTTCTCCGTCCTTTTACGTCAGATGAAAAAATTATTATTCAAAAAACTTTCGACAAAATAATTACTGACATCAAATCAATCATCTAATATCAATCGCTTTTTTATCAAAACAATTAGTCGCTTTTTCATATCCTGCTTTTACCGCTTCTTCTTCAGTACAAAACCATTGCTCTCCCAACTCCTTTTCTACAATTACCGCCTCATATTCACTACAACCCTCAAAAAAATAAATCTTCCTCCCGCCGTCCGTCAACCTGCTTCTTTTTTCAATATTACCTTTGATCAAACAATCATTCTTCTCTGGTGCTCGACATTTATCACTATATACTCCTTTCTTTAATTCTCTAGCCTTTTCGCTTGCTTGAGCCAACACATTTCCCAAATTATTATTTGTCCCATCCCATCTAGCCCAACCAGTTAAAAGCATTTCCCGGTTTACCAACTTTCTTTTTTGATAAACCATCGCTAATAACCTTCCGTATTTGTCAGTCTTAATTTCAGTCAAACTTACCTTTTTGTACATAATCAATTTTTCCAATTCCATTTTTGCATCAGATCCTCCACAATAAACAAGATC
>JAYRQZ010000154.1:0-6725 GCA_041910355.1 Candidatus Woesebacteria bacterium
AAAGATAATTTTGAAGATAAATTACACTATCATCCGGTAGGTAAGGAGTATCTGATTGTTATTAGCGGTAAAATCGAAATGCAAATTGGTGATGAAATTGCCATCTTGACTGAAGGAGATTATGTAGCCATAAATCAAGGACAAAAAGATAAGATTATTAAAGTGATTGAGAATACAGTAATTTGCGGTTTAAGATATCCCAGTGTAGCTGATAATAAAGTAATGTTGGAATGATAAATTTTGTGGCATAATTAATTTACGGAGGAATAAATAATAATGAAACACGGAGAATGTTGTAACTGTTTTGTCTGCAAAATAGGTCAAAGTCTAGGTTTGATGAAAACCTGTGACTGCAGCAAAAAAACAGTAGCAAAGAAAAAATCTAAATCAAAATCTAAAAAAAAGTCCAAAAAATAGCGCCCAAGTTAGGCGCTATTTTATATGACTGGGTTATTTGACGGGAGTGACTGTTGGTTGGTTTTGACGATTTGGCATAGCCGGATTTATTTCGATGTTTTGAGCAGAAATACTGCCATCAGTATTGGTATTTCCAAAAGTGACAACTTTGTCACCAATTTTCAAATCAGAGACTGAAGCATCAACTCCACGCCTGATAGAAGTAGTATCGGAAAAAAGAATTATTTTCGAACTGCCATCTGATAATTTGACCGTAACCGATTTTTCATCGACATCGATGATATCACCAAATATCTGACCTCCCCTAAAGCCACCCATTCGACCAAATCCATCTCCATTTAATCCTCTGCCAGTAGAATCTTTATTGTCGTTCCGATTGCGACCGCCAAATTGATCCATAAACTGCGATCTTTGATTAGTAAGTTGGCTTTGTTGATATTTAGTACCGACAAAAAAGCCGATACCAGCAAAGATAATGGCCACCAGAATGGTTATAACCATATTCTGATTATTTTTGATTGTTTTTTCCATAATTTCTTAATTAATAATTTATGTAATATATAAAATTTTTCTGAAATTAAACTGAATGTTATTCATATCTTAAAGCTTCGATAGGTTGTAAATTAGACGCACGGCGAGCCGGATACCAACCAAAAATAATACCAATAGCAACTGAAACTAAGAAAGCCAATAAAACTGAATTGAGAGAGACAATAAAGGCAGAGCCGGTAACTTGAGCAATAATAAATGAAGTTATTATTCCAAAAATTATTCCAATAACTCCTCCGGCAAAAGTTAGTATAATTGACTCAACTAAAAACTGGATAATAATAACTTTCTTTTTAGCACCCAAAGCTTTGCGAAGACCGATTTCCCGGGTTCTTTCGGTAACGGTAACCAACATAATATTCATAATGCCGATACCGCCGACTAATAGAGATATGGCCGCAATACCGGATAATAAAGCAGTAAAAGTGCCGGTAGCGGAAGTAGCAGTATTTAAGATATCCTGTTGAGAAAAGATGGAAAAATCAGCTGCCGAAGGATCACTTAATTTGTGCCGGGATAAAAGAAAATAACCGACCTGATCCTGAGCAGTAGTCATAATATCGGAACTTTTGGCTTCCAGGGCAATGGAGCTTAGATAATTGACTCCGAAAATCTGTTTTTGGGCAGTGGAAAGGGGGATATAAATTATATCGTCCTGGTTCATAAAACCGGAACCACCTTTTGATTGAGTGATGCCAATAATAATAAATGTCTGATTTTTTATTCTAATGGTCTGACCAATTGGATTGGTTGATTCGCCAAACAGATCATTAACTACCTGCGGTCCGATAACTGCCACTTTAGCCATATTATCAACATCGGGAGAGGTAATGAAATTACCAGAAGTTAGATTAATTTTATGAATAGACAAATAGGTAGGAGTAACGCCGATTATTTGAGTATTGGTATTGTTGCCAGAGGTAGTAACCTGACTTCTGCCCTGATATTCGGGGGAAACACTGGAAATTACCGTGGCCAACTCAGTTGAGGCGGCGATGGCTTTAGCATCATCAAGGGTTAATGTGGTCCGCCCACCGGAAGCACCTCTAACACCTCCTTCCTGACGGGAAGAACCGGGTGAGATGGTTAATAGATTAGCACCTAAGGATTGAATCTGGTTTTGGATTGATTTTTGAGTGGCCTGACCCAAAGAAACTAGAGCAATAATACTACCAATTCCAATAACGATGCCTAAAATTGCCAAACCGGTTCTGGTTTTGTTCAGAGTTAATGTGCCTAAGCTTTCGATAAATAAGGAGATAATATCCATAGTTATTTATTAATTATTCTTTGGCGATGGTTACTATTATCGGTGGCAATTTTACCATCGCGGATATGAATAATTCTTTTGGCATAGTGGGCAACATCCGGTTCATGAGTAATAATTATTATGGTGTGACCTTTTTTATTTAGTTTTTGAAAAATTGCCATTATTTCATCGGCTTGAGCTGAAGCAATATTACCGGTTGGTTCATCAGCTAAAATTATTGAAGGATCTAAAATTAGCGCCCGAGCAATGGCTACCCGTTGCTGTTGACCGCCTGATAACTGATTGGAAGTGTGATGCATCCGGTCTGACAATCCAACCCGGGCTAAATATTTTTTGGCCTTATCTTCTGATTCTATTTTGGATACTCCGGCATAAGACAGAGGTAACATTACATTTTTTAAAGCGGTGGTTCGGGGCAATAAATTAAAAGCCTGAAAAACAAAACCGATTTTTTTGTTTCTGATTTCGGCTAATTGATCGTCGGATAAATTAGCAACATTAGCACCATCAAGATAATAATTGCCACTAGTTGGTTTATCAAGCGCACCAAGAATATGCATCAAGGTTGATTTGCCGGAACCGGATGGGCCCATTATGGCAACAAATTCGCCCTTTTTTACAGTGAAAGAAACATCATCTAGGGCAATTGTCTCTAACGAATCGGTTTTATAAATCTTAGATAAATGATCGGTTTTGATAATGAAATCGTTTGGCATAAGATTATAAATTTATCGACCCGGTCCAAATCCAAACCCTCCCCGACTACTACCAAAAACAGAAGTTGAAGAACCACGATTATTTGAATTTGAGTTAGTGGTAATAGTACCGGTGACGACCGTATCACCAACATTGATTCCGGAAATTATTTCGGTTTGAGTTGAACTGCTAATACCAGTTTCAACCGGAACTGAAGTCAACAGTTGGTCTTTGAGGACTCGAACAGTTGATTGGCCGTTGATTGTTTGTACGGCAGCGACAGGTACCATAATAACGTCATCTTTGACGTTAGTAATGATGTTGGCGGTTGCTGACATATTGGGAAGAATTTCGTCAATATTTGAATCAAGTTTAATGGTAGTGGTATAACTGACAACTCCGGAACTAACTGAACCACTGGTATCGACGGCAATAACTTTGCCGGTGTAGGTTTTATCAGGAAAAGCATCCAGAGTGACTGTAGCTTTATCACCAACTTTTACTTTGGTAACATCGGTCTCAGTTAAAGATACAGAAATTGACGGGGTGGCATTGGTTTTAACAATGGCAATTTTGTTAGAGATATTAGTGCTATTACTAGAATTACTGGTGGGATTAAGAATCATCCCCGGACTTAAAGATATAGCTGAAACTGTGCCAGATATAGGAGCATAGACAGTAGCACTGGCCAATTGATAAGAAAGTTGAGCTGAATAAAGTGAAGTTTCGGCCTGTTTAACGGTGGCATTCAGAGCATCGTAATTGGCTTGAGCAGTTAATAGATCATCATATTTTTGTTTGTAAGTAGGATCGTCGGGAGATTTGCCAGCCCATTGATTGTCAAAAATATTTTTGGCATTAACTAAAGCACTGTCTAATGCGTAAATTCGATTTTTGGCAGTAGTCAAATTATTTTGAGCTGATTGAAGTTGGGCGTAAGCCGACTGAAGTTGTTGCCGACCATCTAAATCTAAATCAATCAACATTAACGGAGTACCGGTGGTAACTTTTTGACCTTCTTTGACGTATATTTGTTTAACAACACCGGAAGCAGTGGTGGTAACGGTCCGGCTAGTGGTGGCAGCCACTGACCCGGAAGTGGTAAGTGAAACAATTAAAGTTCCTTTTTCGGCAATGGACGTTTGATACCGGGGTGCTACTGATTTGGTTTTAACAAAACGGGAATAAGTAAAATAAAACAAACCAAATACTATTGATACAGCAATAATTTTCCCAACTAAAGACAATTTATTAAAGTAATTTTTTAGTTTTAGCATAAATGATTTTAGGAATTAATCCTTAAAGGAAGCTGAACTATAAATGTAGTTCCCTTTGAGACAACACTTTTAACTGAAATTGTACCGCGATGAGAATCGACAATTTTTTTGGCGATGGCTAAACCGAGACCATAACCACCGGTTTCAGATCGGGAACGGGCGGTGTCTGACCGAAAAAAACGATCGAAAATGTGAGGTAAGTCCTGCTGACTAATACCAACCCCTTGATCAATTACTGAAATTTTTAAATGTCCGTCAAGTTTTTTAGATGTTAAAGTAATAGATTTTTTAGCGGGACTGTACTTAATGGCGTTATCGAGAAGGATAGTAAACAGATCAATTAATCCATAAGAATTACCCCTAAATTCAAAATCGGTAATAATATTTTTTATAGTTATTGATTTTTTATCAGCCAATGGTTTTATTTTTTTAATTGACTCTTCGATAATTTGCACAAGAGATAAATTTTCAAATTTGGAGTAAGTATTAGATTTTTGATACTGAGCTAAGGTTAATAAAGAATCGGAAAGACTCGTAAGTTTATTGACTTCATCAATACTTTCAGTAATTAAAGTTTTTGCACCACTAAGCGTTAACTTTTTATCACGAAGATTAACCTCTAGTGCACTTTTTAAAGAAGTAAGAGGGGTTCGAAGTTCATGAGAAGAATCGGAGATAAAACGATTTTGCTCTTCAACCATTTCTTTGATAGGCCGTAATGCCCATCCGGCCAAAAAATAACCGGAAATACCTGAAAGAAGTAAAATTACACCATTTAATTCAAGTAAAGATAGGGCAACCCGACGCTTGCTTTGAATGATAATTTCCTGATCGATAATAATTTCAGGAAAATTTCTAAACCGCGGGCTACGGGCAAAACGATCAATTTCTAAACTCATCATCCGAAAAATCAAACCACTAAAAAATAAACTTATGATTGAGGAGATAATTAAATACCACAAAGTTAGTTTAAAACGGGTCGTTTTGAACATAGTTTAGCCAAGTTTGTAACCAAAACCTCTAACAGTATTTATTAGTGGTGATTTGCCCTTAAAGGGTATATCGATCTTGCGCCGAAGATTGCGAATATAAACTTCAACGGTGTTGGGTAAAATATCAGCATCATAATTCCAAACATGAGCAATAATATGATCCTTGGTTAATATTTTACTGGCATGCCGAAGTAAATATTCAAGCAAGGCAAACTCTTTGCCGGATAGTCGAATCGGAATACCGGCACGGGTAACCGTATAATTAATGGTATCGAGCGTTAAATCATTATGTTTTAAAATTACTTCTAAAGTATTTTTAGGCCGACGAGAAAGAGCCCGGATACGAGCCAGTAATTCCTCAAAAGAAAAAGGTTTGCTTAGATAATCGTCAGCACCAGTATCAAGACCAGTAACTTTATCCTGAATCTGACCTTTGGCAGTAAGAATTAATATGGGAGTGTGATTTTTTTCGGCTCGAAGTTTGCGACAAATTTCCAAACCATCTAACCCGGGAAGCATTAGGTCAAGAATAATTAAGTCATAGTCTTCAGAAGCGGCCAAATCGTAACCATCGGGACCGGTGTAAGCCAAATCAACAGCAAAACGTTCCTGTTCCAAACCTTTTTTTATAGAAGCAGCAATCCGATGTTCATCTTCAACGACTAATATTCTCATACCGAGATATTATAGCGCCAAACTGAAATAAAGCTGAATTTTAGGGAAAGATGTTTTTATTCCTCGGTCCGGTCAACTTTGATGGTACATTCAGTGACTAAGGCGGCAATAGCTCCAACGGCGGCCAAGGTGGGTACAAGAACAGCCCCAACAACTCCCAAGGTAAGGGGAATTACAATGATAGTTTTACCGGCTTTGGTTTCGATACTAATTTTCCGGATATTGCCCTGATGAATTAATTGTTTGACTTTTTTTAATAAATCCTCACCGCTTACTTTAAAAATTTCAGTGGTTTTTTTGGTTTTTGTAGTCATAGAAATATGTTAGCACGAAATTTGTTATAGTTTTACCTAATTGTATTCGGGTTTTCTTCGGTTTATAAATGGTGGTGGCACAAATTATGAAGGATTGGAAAATTTGGATTATGAGCGTGGTAGTGTTGATTGATTGGGTTGTGTGGCAGGATATTATCAGGACAATAAACAACTTTGGTAAATAGGATGCAAAAATCCCTCCGAAAGCTTTCGGAGGGATTTGAGATTTAAATTAACTAGCGAGTGACCGAGATTGGAGCACCGGCTGGGATTTCGCCGATAGCAGAAACAGTTAAGCGATTATTGGTGGCACTTTGAGAAACAGTATAACCTGTAGTGTAGGCGGCTGTACAATCAGTAGCCGGAGCTCCAGTTACTCCTCCAGCGCTTCCGGTGGTTGGATCAACAGGCAAAGCAGCCAAATATTCAGTGACCAGATCAGCGCAAAGATCGATTGAACCGGCAGGAGCGCCTGAACCTCCAATATTAACAGCCGAAGCACCGATACCTGAAGGCAAAGCTCCTTTATGATCGG
>JAYRQZ010000155.1:0-1716 GCA_041910355.1 Candidatus Woesebacteria bacterium
ACTCATTTATGATGATGTGAATAACTCAAGTCACTGCCTCGATTCATAGTTATTTTCCTACCCATTTTACCGCTTAATACTTAATACTTAATACTTAATACGTAATATGGATCTCGATCGTCTTTGGAAAAATACTCAAGAAGAACTTAAAGTCATTATTTCACCGGCTTACTATTCTCTTATCACCAAAACCCAATTAGTAACCTATCAAAATCAACATGCTGTCATTAGTTGTCCCAGTCCGTTTTTACTCGAACAGATTCAAAAACGTTTTCTTAGTCTGTTTATCGAATCTTTCAATAATCAGACTAAAACCACCAACACTCTCGAATTTATCGTCCAAGAACCTCCCCGTCTTCAGGATGATACTTCTTCACCCTTACTTTCTTACACCGCTCCAAAATCAAATTATTCACCTAGTCTTCATCCTAAATATACTTTCGACAAGTTAATTGTCGGCAACTCCAATAATTTTGCTTTCGCCGCTGCTCAGGGTATAGTCAAAAATCCCGGCCTCTCCTACAATCCTTTCTTTATTTGGGGTGGGGTAGGTGTCGGCAAAACCCATTTAATGCAGGCTATTGGTCATGAATTATTGAATAATAATCCCAATCTTAAAATAAAATATTTTCCGGCCGAAACTTTTGGTAATGAGCTTATTTCTTCTCTAAAATCCAAAACTATCAATCAGTTTAAAAATAAATATCGTCAGCTAGATTGTATTCTAATCGACGACATTCAATTCATCGCCGGTAAAGAATATATTCAGGAGGAATTTTTCCACACCTTCAACGCTCTCCACATGGCTGGAAAACAAGTAGTTTTAACATCTGATCGCAAGCCGTCAGATATCAAAAATTTAGAAGATCGTTTAGTTTCTCGTTTTATGGGAGGTTTGACTGTCGATATTCAACCACCAGATTTTGAAATGCGTTCTGCCATAATTTCTCAAAAAGCTTTGGAAAAGGGGATTAATATTACCTCCGATGCTGTTCAGTATCTTGCCGACAATATTCAATCCAACACCCGTGATATTGAAGGTAAAATTCAGGAAATTGCCGTCCTCTCATTATCAAAAAAATTTCCTGCTGTAACTTTAGAATTTGTTGAAAATTATTTTCATTCAGGTTCCGACTCTTCTTCAATTAATTACAACACACTCGGCACCAAATTAACGCCCCGTCATATAATTTCCATTTGCGCCAAACATTTTAATATTAAGACCAGTGAACTTTGTGGCAATAGTCGCAAAAAAGAATTAGTCACTGCCCGCCACATTACCGCTTACTTACTTTTAACCGATCTTAACCTTCCCTTAAAAGAAGTTGGTCATCTATTAGGCGACCGTGACCATACTAGCATTATGCATGCCCGTGATAAAGTTCAAACCGACTTCTCCACTTCTCCACAAACCAGAACACTTATCAACCAAATAAAATCAACTTACTAAACTGTTCAAAACTTGTCCACAATCAATACCTACTTATCCACCTACTTATTCACATTTTTAATCAATCTTTTCCCCCGAACATTACCCAAATTCAATCTTAAAATATAAGTTATTAATATTAATATATTCAACACCTTCCGATTATTACCCTTTCTTCACATTACCAATTACCAATTACCAATTACTAATTAGGTCTTTTTTTAATTTTCTCCACTTACCCACCAACTCTACTAACACTACTACTGTATTGGAATTTAATTATCTTA
>JAYRQZ010000156.1:0-2114 GCA_041910355.1 Candidatus Woesebacteria bacterium
AGTAAACAACTCATCTGCATTGTCAAATGATGTATCTGTCAATGTATCGGTAGTAGGTATAATAAGAACACGTCCGTTTCCCTTACCCAAATCGGCTTTCATCGCCGCTGTTAATGTTGCTGCCATAATTTTAATATTTTTTATTGTTAAAACCATGCCTGATATTATTACGAAGAAATTATCATATTTAAACCAAATTAGAATTATTTTTCTCGGTGTATTAGTCACTGCCTTAGTAAACGCTACTCTTATCGATGTTTTTGAAGCATCAAAAACCGCCTATACATTTTGGATTATTATGGGAATTTACTATCAAACTTTGTCATTTAAAACTAGCAAGTGACCAAATTACAAAAAATTCTGCTTTTAATATTTTTGGGAGTAGGTTTAGTCGTCAGACTATATCAGCTAAATTCTCCTATCGCCGATTGGCATTCTTTTCGACAAGCTGATACCGCCTCGGTAACCAAAAATTTTATTAACAACGGTGTCAATTTATTTGTCCCCAAATATCACGATTTATCAAACCTCCAGTCGGGTATTGACAACCCGTTGGGATATCGAATGGTTGAATTTCCAATCTACAATGCCATCACAGCTTACTTTCAAAAAATATTTAATACTAATATCGATATTTCGTCTCGCTTGGTATCAATAATATTTTCTCTGGGTAGTAGCTCACTAATATTTTTTATTTGTTATCAACAAACAAAATTATTTTTACCTTCTCTGCTACCAATGTTGGTATTCCTATTTTTACCCTTTAATATCTACTATAGCCGCACCACATTGCCCGAACCAACTGCAGTATTTTTTATGCTTTGTGCTATATATCTTTTTCGTTTAAATCTATTTATATCAGCCATATTTTTGTCATTATCAATTTTGGTAAAACCCTACACTGCCATAATTTCCCTGCCAATTTTTGCACTGTTCTCTTTAAATCAATATCTAAAATCTATCAACCTAAAAACAGTTTTAACATTGGTCCTATATGTGTTAATAACCATTTTGCCTTTCTATTTTTGGCGAAAGTGGATCGGTAATTTCCCTGAAGGTATTCCCAAAAGTGATTGGTTACTTAATAATTCCGATTCAACCACTTTCCCCAATTGGTATCATGGTTACGACCTAACATTTCTAAATAAAATGGTAGCCTTTAGGCCCCACTGGTTCTACTGGCTTTTTAACCAACGTTTGGCCAACTTGATATTGGGTACGTTTGGAATCATCCCTTTATTTTTAGGATTGGCTTATAAAAAAAATCAAACACAAAAATTTTCAGTTGCAATTTTACTGGGAATAATTTTATATTTTGTCTTTATTGCTCAGGGTAACATTCAGCATGATTACTATCAAGTTTTGATTATCCCCGGAATATCCATATTAACCGGATTCGGGCTCTACTATATATATAAATTTTTATTCAAAAATGTATATGTTGCCATATTTTCAATTTTTGTAATATCAGCATTATCTTTATATTTTTCTTGGGACCAAATCAAAGGTTACTATCAAATAAATAACCCCAGAATAATTACCGCCGGTATTACTGCCAAAAAACTATTACCTCAAAATAGCTTGGTTATTGCTCCATATGGCGGAGACACTGCGCTCCTGTATCAAACCGGATTTAACGGTTGGCCTATCGAAATTTATGATATTGATAAACTCATATTAGGGTATCCTCAAAACTCTATCTATCTTATATCGGTAAACTTTGATCAATATACCAATTCACTTTTAGCCAAATACCCAATAATAGAAAAAAATAACGATTTTGTTATCCTTAAACTTTCAAAAAATGAATAAAAGAAGAAATATACTAATGATCACTCCCTACATCCCCAGACTTCACCAATCGGGAGGGCAAAGACATTCTTTTTTTACTATCAAATATCTATCAAAAACCAACAACATCACTCTTATTTGTTATAGTCGCAATGAAGATGGTTTGGGTGAGGTAAAAAAATATTGTCAAAAAGTAATAATCGTAAAACGTGGCAAAACCTGGGACCTAAAAAAAATAATATCAACGGCCCTTAGCCCCTTTCCTTTTTTACTGGTCAATTATATCAACAATAATTTTAAAAAAGCTATCAAAAATGAGATTG
>JAYRQZ010000157.1:0-2557 GCA_041910355.1 Candidatus Woesebacteria bacterium
ACAGGAGCTAGTAACGTTGCCAGTTTGGCTACATTAAGATTATTGCTTAAAACAATGGTTTGTGTTTCAGGACTTTGTTCTTTGCCCGTGAGGGGATGTACTCTAAACCCTTTTAATCTATCGATACCATTTGGCATATATCCTATAGTATAGGAATACTATCGTTGTGTCAAGGATCGAATATAGTATAAACTCTATTTTGTCTTTGGAAGAGCTTGGCAAGCAACACCATTGTTGTCACCGTCAAGACGGTAGACGTCATTTTTGGCGCCACCAACTTTGTCAAAAAATGCCTGAGCTTCGGGTTGAGTGTCAAAATCATCACAGTTATAATCACTAGCTTTTTTACCTTCGGTAGGGTCGGTAACTACATTACCTAATTTGTCAAAAAGAAGATTGCCGCTACTATCGGTAGCCACTTTGGAATCTTCTAACGAGGATCCGCCCAGTAATTTACCCAGATCGAAGTCAGTATTGGTGGCAGTTAAACCAAAAGCACCAAGCAACAACGTGATGATAACAATTAAAATTGGTTTAGCGACTTTTTTGGTACTGTCGGAAGCATCAGCCAAAGGTTTGAATTTAGGGATTGCCATAATTTAGGACAATGAATAAAGCATATAAACGGCAACTAAAATTAAGATGCCGATTAAAACCAGTCGAAAAACTTTATTGCCTCTTAGATTGTTCATACTATATATTATGTACTTTTTATAACAATTTGCAAATGGTTTTTACTCCGACTTAAGTATTGGTAAATAGTTACGTATTAAATAAATAGCCGATGACAATGATTCCAGTAATTGTTATGCCAAAAAATATTGCCAACAACTGCCATTTCATTACTTTTTTTAGAATCAAAGCTTCGGGAATAGACAAGGTAACAGTGGCGGTCATAAAGGCCAATGCGGTACCTAGCGGAATTCCTTTACCTATTAAGGCTTCTACTATCGGTATAACAGAAACTGAATTAGCGTAGAGAGGGACACCTAACAGGGTGGCTAACGGCATAGCCCACCAGGCTTTAATCGCCAAATATTTTTCAATTAAAGTAGCCGGGACAAAGCCATGAATTATTGCCCCAACCGCTACTCCCAATATTACATAAGGAAAAATGGTTTTGGTAATCTTTAGACCATCTGCCCACCAATAACCCAACAATTTTTTTAATGCCATTTTTTGACCACTATTTTCAACTTCTATATCGGTGCGTGATTTATATTTTAGTAATTCAGCATTAACATATTTTTCTAAGTGCAATTTTTGAATAATAATTCCTCCGGCAATGGCGACAATTATGCCGACAAAATTGTAGATGATGGTTGTCTTTAATCCAAAAAGTGCCGGAAATAAAATAAGTGAAGATTCGTTGACCAATGGAGAAGCGATCAAAAATGAAAAAGTAACACCCAAGGGAATACCGGCGCTTAAAAAACCGATAAACAGCGGGATCGATGAACAGGAACAAAAGGGGGTGACTACTCCGAGTAAAGCAGCAAACAAGTAATCAATTCCAAACCAGCGTCTTTTGGTTAATAAATCCCTAACCTTGGTAGTTGGGAAATAATAACGGGTTATAGCCATTAAATAATTGATTAAAACCAAAAGAAGACCAATTTTGATGGTGTCGTAAATAAAAAAATTGAGAGCACTGCCAAAATATGTTTCCTTACTGACTACCGAGTCGGCTAATAATTGAATCGGATAAAAAAGATCCATAAGATTTAGCAACAACTACCTCCACAACTACATTCTGATTTATTAACACTTTTACCGGCGATTAAGTCTTTGATTTTTTCAATATTGCCCGGTGCACCGACCATTACCGGCTTACCATCAATAGCCAATACCGGCGATTGCATTACGCCCATTTCTATAATTTTGGTAATGTCAGTTGAATACTCAACGTCTGCTTTTATTCCTAACTCAGCGACGGCAGTTTTGGTTAACTGGTAAAGATTTTTGCATGTGGGACAACCGGACCCAATGATTTGGATTTTCATACTTTGATTTTGAAAATTAAATTAGTAATGTTTTTACCTTTGGGGGTGAGTGAATAATGAGACCATTTACCCATAATTCTTCTGGAAACAAGACCAGAGTCTTTGAGATCTTTAAGATGGTGAGAAATAAGACTTTGAGATAACCCGGTTTGCTCCATCAGATCACAGACACAAAATTCTTTTTGGCTGATGATTGATAAAATCAAAAGACGATTGTTGTCGGAAATTATTTTTAACAGGGACGACAATGAAGCAATATTATATGAACGCACGTTCATATATTATCCTAAGAATATGTATTAATGCAATAGCTAACTTTGGTTAATTAAATAACCTTTCAGAAAAATTTCAGATACTTTTGTTAATATCGGATTATGAAAACAATATACTACGGAATAATCCCATTTTCGCTACTGTTGATAGTTGTAATGATTATCTTGACCAAAAATAACCAAAACAAAAATATGACAACAGTTTCTCGCAATTCAATTAAAGAAGAGACAGTTAGTGCTAGTGCTACTAAAAGTATGGTTTTGTCGATACTACCCGAACGT
>JAYRQZ010000158.1:0-2681 GCA_041910355.1 Candidatus Woesebacteria bacterium
CCGGTGATCATCAAACTATATACCAATTAGGTATGGCAGATATCAGTCAAAAATCAACCAAACTATGACCATCACACCCATCATCGGACTTGAAGTCCATATCGAACTAAAAACAAAATCAAAAATGTTTTGCGGCTGTGATGCATCACATTTCCATGTTGAACCAAACACCCACACCTGTCCGGTCTGTCTTGGTCTCCCCGGTGCCTTGCCTGTTCCCAATAAAACAGCTTGTGAATGGTGTATTAAATTAGGTCTTGCTTTAGGTTGTAACATCAACGAAGAGACATATTTCGAACGGAAAAATTATTTTTATCCAGATTTGGCAAAAGGCTATCAGATTACTCAACTTCAAAAACCATTTGCCGTCAACGGCAACATAAATATCAATGGACAAACTATTCGAATCAACCGGGCTCACATGGAGGAAGATACCGGTAAGAGTGTTCATCTTGGTGACGAAACTTTACTTGACTTCAACCGTTCCGGCGTCCCTTTAGTGGAAATAGTTTCCGAGCCGGACATTACCTCTCCCGAAATTGCCAAACAATATTTACTTAAACTTCAGCAAATAGTTCGTTATTTGGGTATTTCCGATGCTGATATTGAAAAGGGTAGTATGCGCTGCGAGCCGACAGTTAATGTTCAAATTGGCGATAGTTTTACCCCGTTGGTTGAAATTAAAAATGTTGCCTCATTAACTGGTGTAATGAACGCCATTCAATACGAAATTGACCGTCAGATCAAACAATTTGAGATAGATCATATTACCAAAAATGCCACCAACAAGGCTACTTACGGTTGGGATGCCGACAAGAATCAAACCTTTTTACAACGGGAAAAAGAAGGTAGTGCTGACTATCGTTATTTTCCCGAACCGGATATTCCACCAATCGTTTTCACCTCTACCGAAATTAACCAAATTAAAAATAGCCTACCCGAATTACCGGACCAAAAAATTGTCAGGTACCAAAATGAATATGGCTTATCAGACTACGATTCAAGCCAAATATCTACTGATTTTGATACTGCTCTTTTATTTGAATCGATTGTCGATTTTATTAAATCTAAAAAAACCGACATAAAAAAATTCGCCAAATTTGTTGTAAATTTATTTCTGGGTCCGATTAAAAACTATTTAAATGATAATCAAATTCCGATCACCGATTTAAAACTTGGACCCCGTTATTTTTTTGAATTATTTGAGGCAGTAGAACAATCTCAAATATCCAGTACGGTTGCCAAACAATTAATTATTGACAGTTATACTACCGGTAAATCACCTCTCGAAATTGCCAAAGATCAAAATTTGTTTCAAGTTTCAGATGTTAGCAAACTAGAAGTTTTTGCCAAAAAAATAATTGCCGATAATCCCAAAGCGGTCGCCGATTATCAAAAAAATCCCGCCTCAATCGGCTTTTTGGTCGGGCAATTAATGAGAGCAACTTCCGGTTCAGCCAATCCACAGCTCGCAAAAGATTTACTGGAAAAATTAATGAAATAATGTTCAAACAATTATTCGGACTAACTCCCACTGGTAGTTTTATCGAAACTGCTATGGTACTTTCCACCACCTGGATTTTTAAAGATATTGATGTCTTGCCCAAAAATATCAACAATCCAACAATAATCGATATCGGGGCTCATATCGGGATTACTGCCCGCTATTTCAAAAAGCTATTTCCCAATTCGACCGTAATTTGTTATGAACCAAACCCCGACACCTTTTTGTTATTAAAAAAAAATACTCAAAAATTAAAAAAAATTAATCTAATCAACTCTGCTGTTCATGATTTTACCGGTAAAACTCAATTAACAGTCACTGGCCGTGCTTGGAGTGATTCTCTGTTTAAACAGGATAAAGGCAAAAAAATTAACATTAATGTAGTATCTGCCTCAGACATTTGCCATCAACATGTTGATTTATTAAAAATAGATGCCGAAGGGTCAGAATATGCCATTATTCGTGATTTAAATCAGTCGGGTACAATTGCCAATGTTGACCGGATTGTAATGGAATATCACGGAAAAATAAACAACGCCAATCGGCTAAAAGAAATATTAACAATTTACGACAAATGGGGATTCAATTACACTATTGGCGTATATCTTCGGATTTTAAAAATTAGTCCCAAAATTATTTTCAAACTCCACCCTCGACTTCTAGACTTTTTAATAATAAATGCTTGGAAAAAAAATTTAAATCAAGTAAACTAAAATATCTAAATGCCACGGATTTCATATCAGACTTTAGCTCTTATCATCATCGGATTTATCGGTTTTATATTTGCTGTAAAAATGATTTCACCGGAAGACGGTTGGATTTGTAAGGACGGAAAATGGATCAAACATGGTAATCCCTCATCTGCTATGCCCATTAAAACCTGTAAGGGGGTGAAATAAAAAATGTCAATCAAATTAACCAAGTATTTTGTCAAAAATCCTGTCTACAACGCCCTGGTTCATATTTTAGTTGGAGTCGGCATGGGGATTTTAATGACTTACCCCCTAGTCGGTTCCCATCCATTAAGGTTTGGTTTTGGCTTTCTTCTTGTCGGTCTTTTATGGCCGCCCACGAGGATCACCATCACCCCGAAGCAGCCGCCCAGGATGCCCAGCCCGGCGAAGAGCGGCGCGAACGAGGGCGGGTCCGGCTCCTCGGCGGCGATCACCTCGTAGCC
>JAYRQZ010000159.1:0-11178 GCA_041910355.1 Candidatus Woesebacteria bacterium
ACGATATCTTCTCTTTTTAATACTACGTCAAATGTATCTTTATCCCCGTCACGAAACATTTTTAAAGTCACTTCTGTACCTACCTTACCCCGAATTAATTCAACAGCTTCATTCAAACTAATACCGGTTGTATCTTTATCAACTCCCTTAGCCTTGTCAGTTATTTTTAAAATTAAATCTCCGGCTTTTAATCCAGCCCTTTCTGCCGGTGTTTTGGCAAGTGGAGTCATCACCGCTAAAGTTTTATCTTTATAACCCAAACTAATCCCAACCCCGCCAAATTTACCGGCTAAATCTTCATTAGCTGATTTATTCTCCTTTACTGGTAAATAAACAGTATACGGATCATCAAGCGATGCCACCATTCCTTCAATCGCACCATCTACCATCACCTTATCATTAATTTTATCTTTTTCTAAAAACAGTTGTTCCAATCTGGCTTTAACTTTCCACATCATTGACAAGTCCAAATTTGTTCCGCTATTAATTCCGGACGAAACTGTTGCGTTTTTTTGACCTAAGCGAAAACTTATTAGTGACGTTACCGCCACCAAGGCCAAAATTAAAAATATATTTCTTATTTTTGACATAGTAATAATCTACCACTACTGGCGTTCAATAACACTCTCATATCTTCATCGACTGCATATTTTCTCAACCGGAAAAATTTATCTCCGTCAACTTTCAGTATTGGTAAATCAGATATAATATTATCACTTTCGTCAACCCCACTATCAATCACTACTACTCCCACCACTCCAACCACTTCTGCTTTTATCAGTATCGACGGAGTTAGTTCATCAACCAAAATTATTCTACCTTTGTCTTTAATCGACAAATCAGTTAAATGTTCAGCAAATTTCAAGCCATTAGAACCCCAAACTCTACCTTCAACCACCCCTACCCCCGGATATTCTTCAGCCCGGAATTCCAAAACCAAATTTTCCTCGTCAATTTTAGCCACTTTTGCATCTACCGGACTAAAAATACTTTTTTTCTCTTCTACTGATGACTGAACATAAAAATTTTTAAATTCATCTACTTTCGTTATTTTACCGCTGACTGTTGCTATCGGTTTTTTCCCGAAAACTGCCTCCTCTCCAAAGATTAGCTCCCCTTCTTTTATCGCTAAACCAATTATCTTAGCTTTTAACTCATCCCAATCTTTTTCTTTTATCTTGTTGTAAAACGAAGACAAGTCCATAATTTTTTCTTGATACCCCCGCAACTCAATCAACTTATCTCCAAAAGATATACTGTCACCGGTTTTTACTAATACCTTTGAACCGTTAGGTACAGGAATAATCCATCTGGTTTTCACTTTTACTACCATCTACTGATTCTATCAAAAACCACCGCTATCTTTTAGTTCTACTTATTATTCTCGGGTAGTAAACGGCAATAGCGCCAAATGTCTGGCTTGTTTAATTGCTTTAGCTAATATTTTTTGATGTTTGACACACACACCGGTAAATTGCGATGACATTATTCTGCCCCTGGCAGTTAAATACTCTTTTAATTTTTCACTGTCACTCCATACCGGTAAGGCTTTAGCTTTGCAAAAAGCACATTCCTTAGATCTTGGTTTAATTTTATCTTTTTTGGGTTTTATACGCATAATTTTTTTAATTAAAACGGTGCATCTTCTTTAGACACCGGCTCTTTTGATTTAGAAGTATCTATTTTTTCTTCCGTCTTTTCATCTGCTATCGGCACTTCACCTAATTCATCGGGAATAACAATGTCTTCAATTTCACCATTTGGTATTTCATCCTCTACTGGCATATCAGCCGCCACATCATGACCAGATGTCATCTGATGTGTTCTGTCACCCATTGGCACACCTTTATTATCGAGGATAATCATATCATCAATCACAATTTCCGAAACTTGTTTTTTAACTCCGGTTGAATCAGTAATTTCCCGATATTGAATTCTACCCTCAACATAAATCCGTCGGCCCTTAGACAATAATTGAGAACAAAGTTCGGCTAATTTATTCCAGGCAACAATTCGGTGAAATTGAGCATCCTCTTTCTTTTCACCTTGTTTGGTCACCCACACACGATTGGTGGCCAATCCAAAACTTACCACCGCCATTCCGGCAGGGGTATATCTTAACTCCGGGTCACGAGTTAAATTACCGATTAAAAGTACCCGATTGAGACAACGACTTGGCATTTTTTCTCCTTCGGTTGTTCCGACTTACGTCTGACAACCTAAACCTTAATAATTATTTTGTTAAAACTAAATAACGGATAATCAGATTCTCTCTGTTTAATAATAAATTTAAATCTTTCATATTAAACGGCAAACCGGATTCAAAGTCTACCAACCAAAAATCCCCTTTTCTAAAACCTTTAACTTCATAAACCAAATCCTTCAGACCCATATGTTCTTTTTTGCTAATTTCAGCCTTACCTGCACCCAAAAGACCTTCAATCTTATCCCAAACTTTTGTTTGGTCTTTTTCCTCAACTTTCGGTCCGAAAACCAAAATAAATTGATATTTGTATACTTTTTCTTTCATAAAACTTACTAGCTTAACACAGTCAGGTTATTTTTACAATCTATAATTGCGGCATTTCATCACTATCTCCAACTACCGCTTCCGGTTGAAAATCCTTATCAACTATTTTTAAAATTTCATTAATTAAATCTTCCGGAACCTCATCATTATCACCATATGGTTCTAGCATCGCTGATGCTTTTAACATTGTATCGGCTGATACTTCCATACTGGCAATTATTTCTCTGGCTTCTTTAGCTATCATATTTTCTTCCTCAAATTATAACCCGTAACGCTATCTTCTACAATATAGCCCTTCTCGGTAATTAATTCTCTTAATCTATCAGATTCACTCCAGTTTTTATCTGCTTTCGCTTTTATCCTATCCTCTGCTAGTTGTTTGATTTCATCGGGAATTAATTCTTCGTTGTTCTTTATACCCAAATTCAATCCCAACACTTTATCAAAATCTAACAAAGTCGCTTTTTTATCCTCGTCTTTAACCGTTTCGTCTTTGACTAATTTCCACACTAAAGCCATTGCTTCCGGCATCGCCAAATTATTAGCAATTTTTGATTTAAAAAGATCGGAATATTCAGTTACCACTAGACCTTCATTGGGTAATTTAGCTACAAATTCTCTAAATTTATTGTATGCCACCCTAGCTTTATCTAAGTTTTCCAAACTAAATGACATTGCTTTTTTGTAATGGGAAGTTAAAACCATATAACGGTAAATCAATGGATCGTAGCCCATTTTTTCTAAATCTGTTACCGTATACAACCCACCAGTCGATTTACTGATTTTTTCTCCTTTAAAAGTAATAAAAGCGTTGTGTAACCAAAATCTAGCTGTCTGAGCCCCAAAAGCTCCAAAACCTTGAGCAATTTCATTGGTATGATGAATTTTAATATGATCTTCACCACCGGTATGAATATCAAAAGGATTACCCAAATATTTAGTCGACATTGCCGTGCATTCAATATGCCAACCGGGAAACCCTACTCCCCACGGACTGCCCCATTCCATTTGCCGTTTTTCATTTTGTGGGCTAAATTTCCATAAAGCAAAATCAGTTGGGTTTCTTTTTTCATCATTAATCTCCACCCTGGCTCCCTCTCTCAACTTTTCAATATCAACGTTTGCAAAATCTCCGTAATTAGCCATTTTACCTGTATCAAAATATATTCCGTCACTAATTTTGTAACTAAAACCATTGGCCTCAATTTTTTGAATTAATTCAATTTGTTCTTTTATATGTTCTGTTGCTCTGGGCATCACATTAGGTCGGGCAATGTTTAATTTATCCAAGTTTTCTACAAATTCCGCTTCGTATTTTTTAGCCAAATCCCAAGCTGATAATCCGGTAATGCGCGAACCTTTTTCCATCTTATCTTCACCGCTATTACTGTCATTAACCAAATGACCCACGTCAGTTATATTAACCACCCAGTCAACATCCATTCCCAAATATCTCAATGTTCTAACCAAGATATCCCAACAAATATAAGCATACATATTGCCAATATGAGGACTGCTATAGACTGTTGGTCCACAGGAATATATTCCTACTTTCCCCTCAATTATCGGTTTAAATTCTTCTTTTGTTCTTGTCGCTGTATTGTAAAGATATATTTTTTGCATATTCTATTTTATCTAACTTTTATATAACTTTCGCCAAGTTGCTTTAATATATCAAATGATATCTGCTGCGAAGGGTAATATCTTTTTACATAATCACTTCTTTTTTGACTCAATACTGGTTTACCCTTACTTGTCCACAACCACAATTTTCTTTTCCCCTTCATTGCCACCGACACCTGTCTTACCACTTCTCCCGATCGATTATGATCGGTATGGTCAAATCCTCTGGTTATTTCATACGGCGAAAACCCTACCAACATCGAAATCTTATTATCATCAACAATCTTATCTACCACCTCAACCATCTTTGAAAAACGTGTCATTATTAACCGGCGATCGGGAAAATTCAGTATTTTATATTCAAATTTTAAATAATTCATTGCTCTAACAAACTCATCACTTCTGACTTTGGGGTCACCACCCATCTCACCTCTTGTCAACAAAATTACAAAAGTTTTAATTTTGGTGTCAACAAAGATATCTGACTAATTTATACATCAACACCTCATCGTCCGGATGAGCTATTACGATACCAACTTTGTCTTTTTTTGAAATTTTCATGAAAATTTTAAAATAAATAAAAACCCCGGCCGTTGCGGGGTGAATCAATCAACACCCCACCTTCAACAGCCGGTACAACTAATCAATCTGTAATATTTAGATAACTTTTTCATTAGTCTATTTTACCACCAGTAAATTCTGATGTGGCTGACATTTGGGTTGGGTCGGGCTGCTGTTTTTTCTTTTTACCGGCCGGTGCGTTCTGCATCTTGGCCGCCTGTCTTTTTTGATTACCCGGCGCCGCCACCATTTGTTGTCTTTCCATTTCCTCTGCCTCCCGTTGTTGCCTTATTTGTTCCAGCATTTGCTTTTCCTTTTGTTCTTCTTCTCTTTTTCTTTCATCCCTAATTTGTTCAATCTCTCTGTCCAAATTCCTCCCTTGTCCCATACTTGATTTTAAAGCTTCCATTTCCTGTTGTTTTTTTCTTTCGTCTTCAGCTTTTTTTTGTGCCAATTCCCGATCTGAAAGTACATTGATATCTCCCAGTAGTTCTTTTGATGTTATTACACTCTCGGTGATATTTAATATTTCTTTAACAGCTTCTTTGCCGGTTTCAGCACCAATCTGACCCAAACCCTGAACCACTTTTTTTGGTATTGAATCATCAGCCATAACATTTCTATTTTAATATATTTGCTTTAGACATTAGTAATTAAATATTTTGTTATTTTTTATATTGTGGTTCTTCCTTCCAAAGCTCTAGACAATGTTGCCTGGTCAGCAAATTCTAAATCTGCTCCCATTGGCAATCCACTTCCTATCCGACTAATTTGAATTTGATCACTAATTTCCCGCAGTTTTTTTCTTAAATAAAGCGCCGTCGCCTCCCCCTCCATTGTCGGATTGGTCGCTAAAATAACTTCTATTTTTTCTTCCTGTTTTATACTTAATACTTGATACTTAATACGTGATACCAGTTCATTAATTTTTATATCTTCGGGTCCAATATGATCAAGTGGGTTAATCACTCCACCAAGCACATGATAAACTCCCTTAAATCCGCCGACGTTTTCTATGGCCAACACATCAATCGCCCTCTCAACTACACAAATTAATTTCTGATTTCTTTTTTTATCACTACAAATATCACAAATTTCATTTTCGCTTACACCAAAACAATGAGGGCAAATTTTAATAACTTTTTTTAGTCTTAAAAGATCGTTACTAATTTCGTTAACAAAACTTTCCGGTGTATTAAGTAAATAAAATGCTAATCTGGTGGCGCTTTTAGGACCAATTCCCGGCAATCTCTCAAATACATTGACTAAATCTCCAATCGCTTTAGGTAAACTCGCCACTATCAATAATTTAAATAAATAAATTGAGGTTTTAGAATAAACCCTCAAGTCCCCCCATATCTTTCATCTTTTTAGCAGCTGCCTCTTGTGATTTTTTCAACGCTTTGTTGATAATCTCAACCAATATCTTATTTTCAATCCCGTTTACAGACAAAAATCTAATTTTTTGATCACCACTAACTTTAACAACAATTCCGTTTTCTTCTATTTCTACCACTTCAGCTTCTACCGCTTTTTTTAATTTAAAAGCTTGAGCCAACATTTTTGCTTTATCAAACATACAATTTAAAAAAATTATAACTTCCAATTCTAACACCTCTACCGCTTATCAGACTAACCGAATATCTGTTTGGCAACTTCATACATATCTTCTGATTCATCCGTCTTTTTATCTTCCGCCAAATGTTCGCTAACTTTTTCTATTGGAGTATCGTTACTTATCACCAGAGTATTTTTACTCTTACTTAAAACACACTCAAAGGATATATCCATACCCAACACCATTTTCAAACCTTTTTCCACCACTAAACGATTTTTTTGTTCTTCCAATTTATCTTTGTGAAACGGATAATAAACTTCAAATATTATCGTTTGCCCCCTTATTGACTTCGGTCTGGCAGCTCTTAAAAAAGCTTCAACTGAATGGTTAAATGGTTTTACTGCTTGTAATAATTTCCCCCACGATTGTTGCACTACATCAACAGACAAATTAATTTCCAAGTTAGTCGACACCGGCTCGGATTCAATCCTCACCATCTCATCTTTAACTTGTTCAGTTTTTTCTTGCTTGAATTCCCAATTACCACCAGAATCATTATCAGCTGTTTTTAACTGTTTATCCGAAAAATATTTAACAATCGCCAACTCAAGCGGCAACTGATCAATCGATACGTCTTTTTCCTGCTTACCGGCAATAATCAATAAATCGAGCCATTTTTCAAGTTCCTTTGCCGACAATAACGATTTTTCACTACCGTCAACACCATAAACCGACAATAATTTATTTTGAAAATATAAAATAATGTTCTCTCTTAACGCTTTAAAATCAATTCCTTTGTTTGCCAATATTTCAATTTTAGTCAAAATTGCTTTCGGGTCATTATTTGTTAAATCAGCTTCCAGTTCATCCATTTTGTATTCCCCAAAACGGTTTTTATAATAAGTTTCTACTTTTATTTTTGTCAGTTCTTTACCGTATTCTAGCACTAATTCGTTTAATGTTTTTTGGATATTCCGGAAACTACCATCACTTTTCAATACAATCATATTTATTGCCTCATCTTCAATATCAATTTTTTCACCCTCAACTACTCTTTTAATTGATTTAGTTAATTCCGCCCTGTTTCCTTTATAAAAACTAATTTTCATTAATCTCGACAATACAGTTTCTGGTATTTTATTTTCGTCAGTAGTACACAAAATAAATACGGTATGTTTGGGTGGTTCTTCAATTAATTTTAACAATGCATTAAATGCTTCCTTGGTTAACATATGAACTTCATCGATGATAAATACTTTTCTCATCAATTTTATCGGCAGTAAATATACTTTATCCTTAAGTAACCTTATATCCTCTATGCCTCTATTTGATGCTCCATCCATTTCAATCACATCAACACAACTACCCTTAGCAATTTCCTGGCAATTTTCGCATTCTCCACAGGGTTCACCTTTTTTAACATTTTGACAATTGACTATCTTGGCTACTATTCTGGCAGCCGACGTTTTGCCGGCACCTTTGGGTCCGGAAAATAAAAAAGATTGTGGAATATCAGACCCGCTTAAAACATTCTTAAGCAGCTTTGATACTTCAACCAAATCCAAGTCTGCTAGTTTTTGTGGTCGGTATTTTAAATGAAAGACAGACATCTTAAAAATTTTAGTTGTATCAATACACTTTTACAATACGACTTACTATATCATCAATTTTTAAGCAAGTTATCAACTCCATGAAGCAACCATTCATTTAATATCATACTGATACTTTTGTTACTATATATCGCTTCGTATTTTAGTTTCTGAGTACAAATGACTATATCTCCCAATCTTATTTTGCCATCCTCGTCTGCCTGACGCGACATCGGAAAACCTAACACCTGAGGTATATAATCTTTTTTCCGGTATAAAATATTTAGCTTTTTTGCCCTTCTCGATCCCACAAACAAAATACTTAATTCTACGTTAGTCAAATTTCTCTTTATTAATGCTTTTCGGGCAATTTTAATCACTTCCAACCTGTTCAAACCCCAGTTTTTGGGGTACTTCAATAATATCTGGTTTGACATTGATCTACAAACTGGCTATTTTTTCTTTAACCAAATTGGCGATTTTATCTCCCCCCACCCTACCGGCCACTTTAGTCATTACCGCCTTCATCACTCCACCAAAGTTATTACCTAATTCATTTACTGCTATAGAAATTATCTCGTTTAATTCATCATCCGTCATTTCCGCTGGTAAATATTCTTTAACCACTGATATTTCATAGTCTAATTGCTTTATCAGATCATCTCTGTTTGCTTTAACAAACATTTCCCGTGTTTCTTCTTTGTTCTTCAACTCTTTTCGCAAGACCGCTATTTCCTCTGTTTCAGTCATCTCCCCCGGTGGCAATGTCAACGCTTTTTTATCAATTAACGATATCAAAAAACGCAACACGTCCACCCGGGCTTGATTACGGTTCTTAATCGACAGAATAGTATCTGCTTTTAATTTATCTTTCATTTTAATATCTTCTTTTTTTTGCTCTGCGTCGGCATTTTTCCCGCCACAAAATTACCTTTTTTTTAGCATAACGTTCTTCTGCTGGTTTACTATATGCACTTCTTTTTCTTACCTCCTCGGTAATATCTTCTTCCATACTAAGTCTTCTGAATTTTCCGATAATATCATCTTTTGATTCACCTTTCTTTTTTCTTACGATAATTGGCATCTATTCACCTTCCTTAGTTGCCGAAAATTCGGCTAGGGCGGTTTAATAACCGCATAAATAATGTTGTATTCTACCCGTTATATACCAGTTTGTAAACACTTTATTCTGTCCAAACTATTGATCACTCCGTTACCGTCATAGTCAACATTTGTTTTACACTCACCTGATGTTGTTGGAATCGGTATGGTAGGAATTACCCCAGCTTTACCACCATCTTTAATACATTTTGCAAAATCGGCACTATTTATTACTCCGTTTCCATCATAATCAGTCGTCCTGTTACAAGTCGCGGTACCACTAATTTGCGGTCTTAACGACGGTACCAACGAAACTGTCGGTCTTAAAGTTGGTGTTGTAGTTCCTTCAGCCAATGCTTTTGTTTTAAAAGAATATGGAATTCCATTATTATCATACACTTCCTCGCCCACTCTAATCCTAAAATAATAACTGGTATTAGGTTTTAACAATTTCAAAGTAACTTTATGATCTGTCAATTGATCTGCTTCAAGTTCTCGGAGTAATAACGAAGCTGGTCCCAATCCATATTCCACAATTCCCTGTGTCGGTTTATCAGTTGTCCAAGTAATTACTGCTGTTTTGCCATCATCCCCAGGTATCGCCACAACATTTTTTGGTTCAGAGCCGACAGAGGCACCGCTCATATAAGTTCTTACTGTATTAATTCCCAAAACACCCAGTACTCCAACTAAAACCAGTATTACTAAAATAATTACTGTTTTTATACTCGCACCACCTAAGTTCATATGCGTTTCAAAAATACTGCACCAAACATACTGCTTACACCCAAAACCAACAACAATATTGTATCCATCACTCCGCCTGTTTGGGGCAAAGTTGCCGGAGCGCTTGTTGGTGCCACAGTTGTTACAGTTGTAGTCGTAGTTGTAGTAGTTGTATTATCACCTCCGGTTCCTGTTGCGATAGTATACGAACCGCCTTGATTTGAAGCACAGTCAACCACATCCTGAACAGTGGAAGCTTGGATAATATTTGTTTCTAAAAGCGATCCGGCTTGACATGTATAATTCAATGTTGCCACACCAGTAGCTTTTGGTTTAAAAGTAATTTTAAGTAATTCTTGCTTTGCTACTGGTCCCTCATAAATACTTGTACTTATCGGTGACAAGTTAATCGAAAATGTACCAGCAGTGTTATCGAATTTTGGCAATGCTGGATTAAAATCAAACTGAAAATAGCCCTCTCCTGCAGGAATATTGCCTTTTTGAACATCGACAATCTCTAATTTAGAAGCATCAAATGTAGCAACAATATCCATCCCCACCACTTTCTCAGTTCCCGAATCAACTCCTATAATTACATCAAAATTTTGATTAAGGGTTTCATTATCCGACGCTGGATTCAAGGTAAAGTGTGGGGCTGCGAAAGCAGTTACCGGTTTTGCCAACAATACAGCAATTAACAATACTGACAACAAAACCATTTTATTTTTAACAATCATTTATCTAACAACATTAACGGTTAATTTGTTACTGGTGAAAGGTAAAACTTCACTGGTAGCATTCTCTACAAACATGGTAACAGATTCTTTCATCTCATTACCAGTACTAATTTCAAAATCATAATCTCCAACTAGTTTTGGCTTAACATTAAATTTCATCAAAGACAAAACATCCCCCGCAGCCACCTTAACACCTTCTGGAGTTGAAATTAAAAAATTAACCACCACCATGCCTTTAGTAGTACTCACTTTACTAAATGTTGGCGTTGGCAATTTCTTATCGAAAACCAAATTGGTGATATCAAAAGCAGCCGGATTATATTTAAGATATACATTAACTGAATCCAATGCTCTGTCAACCAATGCCGTTGATTTAACCTCCATCGAGACCACTTTTCCCAATTGCATCTGTTGATCACTCGAAATTACAATGTCAAATGAACTTGGTTTAGATTCAGTTTGGTCTGTAACCACCGGCACTATTTCAGTTACTTCCTGATTATAGCCTTGATTAATATCATTTTTAACTGTCGACTTATTCTTTAGATTATTTATCAACACCAAACTTTCTATCAAAACCACTACCGCAATGACTGGCAACACATATTTTAAAATATTATTTTTGTTCATATTTATTCTCCTATATTTTTATATTAACTAATACAGTTGTCCCTGCTTAACACTCATTGATTTCATTAATAATGCCAAATCTTGAGCTTCCATCTTACAGTTACCGTTAAGATCAGTTAACAA